>NZ_AJRE01000038.1:0-35070 GCF_000296955.1 Streptococcus sp. GMD4S | reverse complement strand
TGAAAATTTACTCTTGGAGACTACCTCCAAGGATAGTTGTTTAGAAAAACACTGGGTTTATCTAACGGAGAATGGGGGATTCGAACCCCCGCGCCAGTTACCCGACCTAACGATTTAGCAAACCGTCCTCTTCAGCCTCTTGAGTAATTCTCCACTAACACACTAGAATAAATAGGATACAACGAAGGATACAACAAAGGATATAATTTGGAAAAAATCTACTGTATACCTGTTCATAATGGAGCCGGTGGGAGTCGAACCCACGTCCAAACACCTGCCAACATATTTGTCTACAACCATAGGTTATGTATTGTTTTAACAGTCCCTCGACACATAACTCAAGCCTAGGAACTGCGAGTCTATTAATCTCTTATCAAACCACTAGACAAGGCTTGATCGTATCTCGCTAATCATAAGACCTGTCATTGAACACGAGCAATCCAAATCAGGTCACGCCTGCTGGTTTTTAGGCAGCTAGAGCGTAAGAAGTGTTATTTTTTGCAGTTATATTTAACTGAGCGTTTACGTAGCCACACGGGTTGCAAAATATGCCTCATAATGCCTGTCGAATCCGTAACGACCCCAGAATGTTAGAACTATTATAACCTATCTTCAAAAAAAATGCAAAATCAAGCCGTTTCTTTAGAAAAGGCACCCTTTTAAGGCTTCTGATAAGGCTTGATAACCGGCTACACTTAGATGGAGACCATCCGTTGTATAGGCTGATTGAAGTTGCCCTTCTGAATCTGTCAAACTATCATAAATCGACACAAAATCTACTTGCATATAGGCGGATGCTAGAGCCTCATAGGCTTGATTCCATTCTCTAATCTTTTCATTGGTTCGGATATAAACAGTCTGCTTGTATCTCTCTCCCTCATTGACTGGCAAAATGGAAAGGAGCTTTATTTGTGACAGCGGATATTCTCGGGCAATCGATTGGATCACACGCTCAAGATTATCCAAGGCTTCATTCATGGGAATATCTTTTCCAATATCATTTGTTCCTATTAGGAGAACAATTTGATCCACAGCATCACCATAAAGATGGGCATCCAAATCCCCTAATAAAAGTCCCGTCTGGTAGCCTCGGATGCCACGATTAACAATCGTCTTGGCAGCTCCCAACAACTCTTGAAGAGGGTAATATTCCACTATCGAATCACCAATAAAGATGATATCTGGCTCTAGAACAGATACTTGATTCAATTCACGATACTTGGTTTGAATTTTTTCCTGCTCCTTTAAGAGCCAATTCTCTAATAACTGTACTGCCACCCTATCCCTCTTTCTCTAACCAATTCTCTAGAACTTGATAAACGCCCGCCTGGCTGTTAGCTGGAGCTAGGGCAGTTGCAACTGCCTTGGCCTCATCATCAGCATTTTCCATAGCATAGGCAATTCCAGCCAGCTCCAACATCTCAACATCATTTTCGCTATCACCAAAAGCCATAATTTGTTCTGATGTCAAATCCCAGCGCTTGAGTAATTCTTCCAATCCCCAAGCCTTGTGAACCCCAGCCTGCAGGATATCGATACAGCCATAACCGCTAGAAACAGCCCTTACACGAGCATCAAAGAGGTCATTGATTTCCTGCAAAACTGAACTAGAACGTTCTTCACCAACAACCATGCTCATCTTTAACACTCCACCGAAGAGGTCAGCTTGCAAGTCTTCCACAAAATTCATTCGTTGATAGAACTTTTCAATCATCTCTGGTGTCATAAATTTTTCTAGGTCTGTAAAAACAGTTCCTTTCTTGACAAAACTCCCATTCATACTAGTGACAACAAATTGATCTCGGCACTCCCTCCCTTTAAAATGAAGGAGAGCCTTGTCAACCATAGCATCATCCCAGGTCTGAGCCTGAAGTAATGTATCATGTTCAAAAATACGCGCCCCATTGGCAACTACTAGAACTACTCTACTCGCCAAGTGTTCTAGTAATTGCCTCATACGGTGAACTTCATTCCCCGTCGCAATGACAAAACGAATATCCCTTTGATCCAACTGATCTAAAATCTTCTCCAAGCGGGGCAGATCTAGCTGCCCTCTCGGGTCTAGCAAGGTTCCATCCATGTCTGTTGCAATCAATTTAATCGTCATTATATCTCCTTTAGGGTGAGCACCTACCACTTCAACCCTACATGTTCATTCATTTCTTTATAGGCCGTGTCAATTCGTTCCTTGGTCGCTTCGTCCAACTGATCACGATGACTGCCCCCCTCAATGAAGTCCTCTAGGATATAGGTCTGATAGAGGAAGAGCGGATAGCCTTCTGGAGAGTAAGTCCCTTTAGGTGTCCGATTGACCCAAGTAGGATGCGCTTTGGCAGTTTCAATCCTTGTCTTGCCATCTTTTTTCTTAATGGTCACATCCATGAGAACACCTCGCTCCGTCCACTTGGCATTTTCCTCATCTTGCATGGTTTCAATGCGTTGATTTGAGAGGAAATTTCCCATGGAATAGATGATCAATTTTTTGTCACCATCCTTTTCAACCGTTTCAGCAGGTTCAACGACGTGAGGATGCCCTCCAAAAATAATATCAGCTCCCCAGTTAATCATCTTATGGTACAGTGTTTTCTGTTCTTCCGTTGGTTCTAATTGGTACTCAATTCCCATCTGAGGCATGATGACAGTAATATCCGCTTCTTGCTCAGCTCGTTCAATTTCTGCCTTCATCTTATCTTCATTCAGGTCAGAAAGATAGCGATTATAATCCTCTTGAGAGATATACTGCTCAATGCCATTAAAGCCATAGGAATAGGCTAGGAGAGCTACTTTGATACCATTGACTTCCTTGATAACTAGTGGAGCTTGGTCTCGGGATTCATGTGTGTAGACTCCTATGGGTGTCATTCCTGCTTTTTCAATAGCTTCTGCTGTCGAAACCACTCCCTCAATTTGAGAATCCAAAATATGATTATGAGCCAAGTCTAGAACTTGATAGCCTGCATCCTTGATAGCATCCATGACTTCTCCAGGTGCATTAAAGAGAGGGTAACCTGCCAAGTAGTGGTCCTTGTTCACCGTTCCTTCAAAATCACCAAGCACTAAATCCGCTTGCTTGAGCCATGGTTTCACATATTCAAAATTTTCGTGGAAATCGTAGCTACCATCTTCTTTCAGAGCTGTTCGGTAGATAGGAATATGGTAGAGAAGGTCACCATTTGCCATGATACGAGCTATCGTTTCGACAGACTGATTTTCCTTAGACTGACCAGACGTTTGAGCAGAATCAACTGTTTGACCACTCGGACTTGTTCCCTTGTTCCCTTGTACTGCTTGGGTCAACAAGTTCAGCCCCATAGCCAAGGAAACTGCAAGCAACAGCACCGTAATAAACTGGGCATTTGTCCAAGATTTATAATTCCTAAAGAAACCAATACTACTCTTCAACAATCCAAAAATAGGACCATGAGACCGTCTATCTTGTCGCTTTTCCATCTTTATTCCCCCCTTGCTTTTACTGCAAGTCTTTTCTTTTATTATACCACAGACAAAAGAGGAATACCGTTTATTATATTATTTTTTAGGAACTTCTGTGACTTTCTTTCTCGCCTATTTTGTGTTATCATGTAGAGGTAATGAAAGGAGAGAAAATGTCTGCTATAGAACGTATTACAAAAGCTGCTCATTTAATTAATATGAACGATATTATCCGTGAGGGGAACCCAACTTTACGCGCGGTTGCTGAGGAGGTCACTTTCCCACTGTCTGACCAGGAAATCATCCTTGGAGAAAAGATGATGCAATTCCTCAAAAATTCTCAGGATCCTGTTATGGCTGAGAAAATGGGCTTGCGTGGTGGTGTTGGATTGGCTGCTCCTCAGTTAGATATCTCAAAACGCATTATCGCTGTTTTAGTGCCAAATATTGTGGAAGAAGGTGAAACTCCTCAGGAAGCCTACGACCTGCAAGCTGTTATGTACAATCCAAAAATCGTCTCTCACTCTGTTCAGGACGCCGCCCTCGGTGAAGGAGAAGGGTGCCTATCTGTCGACCGTGTAGTTCCAGGCTATGTTGTTCGTCATGCCCGCGTCACTGTTGACTACTTTGACAAGGACGGCGAAAAACACCGCATCAAGCTTAAAGGATACAACTCCATCGTTGTCCAACATGAAATTGATCACATCAACGGAATCATGTTCTACGATCGTATCAATGAAAAAGACCCATTTGCAGTTAAAGATGGTTTACTGATTCTTGAATAAAGAAAATCCCGTTGCAAGACGGGGTTTTGTGTTATAATAGAGGCATGAAAACAAATGATATTGTCTATGGCGTCCATGCCGTTACTGAAGCCCTCCTTGAAAATACAGGAAACAAACTCTACCTCCAAGAAGATCTAAGGGGAAAGAATGTTGAGAGAGTCAAGGAACTGGCTGCTGAGAAAAAAGTCTCCATCTCTTGGACCTCAAAAAAATCCCTATCTGAGATGACCGAAGGCGCTGTTCACCAAGGCTTTGTCCTAAGAGTCTCTGAATTTGCCTATAGCGAGCTGGATCACATCCTTGCAAAAACACGCCAAGAAGAAAATCCACTTCTATTGATTCTGGATGGTCTAACTGACCCTCACAACTTAGGTTCTATCTTAAGGACTGCTGATGCGACCAATGTTTCAGGTGTCATCATTCCCAAGCACCGTGCCGTCGGAGTGACTCCTGTCGTTGCCAAAACGGCCACAGGTGCTATTGAGCATGTACCGATTGCGCGAGTGACCAACCTCAGTCAAACTCTAGACAAACTCAAGGATGAAGGCTTCTGGACCTTTGGAACGGATATGAACGGTACTCCTTGCCACAAGTGGAATACAAAAGGAAAAATCGCCCTCATCATCGGAAATGAAGGAAAAGGCATCTCTAGCAACATCAAAAAACAGGTTGATGAGATGATTACCATTCCCATGAATGGACATGTTCAAAGCCTCAATGCCAGTGTTGCTGCAGCCATTCTCATGTACGAAGTTTTCCGAAATAGACTATAAAAAAAGTTTCCAGTCATCTGATTGGAAACTTTTTTATGATTATACTCAATGAAAATCAAAGAGCAAACTAGGAAGCTAGCTTAAGACAGCTCAAAGCACTGCTTTGAGGTTGTGGATAGAACTGACGAAGTCAGTACCCATACCTACGGCAAGGCGAAGCTGACGTGGTTTGAAGAGATTTTCGAAGTGTATTAACTATGTTCTGTAATAAATTTGTAAGCTTCTTGACCAGCGATAGCCCCATCTCCAACTGCTGTTGTTACTTGGCGAAGGTCTTTCTGGCGAACATCTCCAACCGCAAAGATACCGTCAACGGCAGTTTTCATGTGGTTATCTGTCACAATCCAGCCAGCCTGATCTTGAATATTCAAATCTTTGACAAAATCGCTAACGGGATCCAAACCAACATAGATAAAGACACCACCAAAGGCTTGCTCTGTTATTTGACCTGTTTTTACATTTTCAAATACGACAGATTCTACTCGGTTTTCACCTTTGATTTCCTTGACGACAGAGTCCCAGATAAAGTTGACTTTCTCATTAGCAAAGGCACGGTCTTGCAACACCTTTTGGGCACGAAGTTGGTCGCGACGGTGAACAATGGTAACAGTCTTGGCAAAGCGAGTCAAGAAGAGGGCTTCTTCTACCGCTGAATCTCCACCACCGACTACGAGCAAGTCTTGGTCACGGAAGAAAGCTCCATCACAGACTGCACAGTAAGAAACACCACGACTGTTCAGTTCTTCTTCTCCGGGAACTCCCAAAAGACGGTGTTTTGACCCAGTTGCCACGATGACAGTACGGGTTTCGTAAACTTGATCATCAGTGATTACCTTCTTATAGTCACCCTTGTCTTCAATATTTTCAACATAGCCATAAAGATGCTCTACTCCAAGGTTTTCAAGTGGTTCAAACATCTTTTCAGCCAATTCAGGTCCACTGATATTGGCATAACCTGGATAGTTTTCGATATCAGATGTGTTATTCATTTGCCCGCCTGGCAGACCACCTTCAATCAAGCCTACTTTCAGATTGCTTCGAGCAGCATATAAGGCAGCGGTCATTCCCGCAGGTCCAGCACCGATAATAATCGTATCGTACATTTCGATTCCTTCTTTCTTGTTGTAACTATCTTTATTCTAACTTATTCTTGCTAGTCACGCAAGGATTATGCCTTGAAAACCAAGAGCAAACTCATGACGGCAAAGGATAACACCGGAACGACCAAAACTCCAATCATAATCATATCATAGAGATGAGCTTGACGAGCCTTGGCTGTCTTGTCCACACCAGACATGGCTCTCAATCCAATCCAAATCCCCAGAAAAATCACGACAAGGATGGTCGTTAAGATCAAACTCTCGAAATATAAAGAAAACAGTTGCAGCAGCATGATCTCTCTCGTTTCTATCTTTTTTAAAGAGTAAACTCAGCTAGTCCAACTAACTGAGTTTTCCTTTTTCTATTATATCAAATATAAGTCCGTTTGTAACTAGCGAAGAATTCTTTTGTCCGTTCTTCTTTTGGATGATTGATGATTTCATCCGGTGTGCCAGACTCGATGATTTTCCCTTTATCTAGGAATAAAACCTTATCTGCCACTTGGGTTACAAAAGACATATCGTGACTGACCAAAATCATGGTCTGACCTGACTTGGCAGCATCTGCAATAGATTTTTCTACCTCACCGACCAATTCTGGGTCTAGAGCTGAAGTGGGTTCGTCCAAGAGCAAGACATCTGGTTTCATAGCAAGCGCACGCGCGAGGGCAACCCGTTGCTTTTGTCCACCTGATAAGTGGCGAGGGTAATGGTTTTCACGATCAGAAAGCCCAACCTTAGCCAACTCTTCCTTGGCGATTTTTGTTGCTTCCTCGTCGGATAATTTTTTAACAACAACCAAACCTTCCTTGACATTGTCAAGAGCTGTTCGGCGTTCAAACAAATTAAACTGTTGGAAAACCATAGACAACTTGCGACGAAGGGTTAGGATTTCTTCTTGGCTAATCTGAGAAAAATCAACTTTAAAATTGTCAATCTGAATCGTTCCACTATCTGGAGTTTCAAGATAGTTCAAACTACGAAGAAAGGTTGATTTCCCAGCTCCAGATGAACCAATCAAGGCCACTACCTCCCCTTTTTGGATATCCAAGTCCAGATGATCCAAGACAGTTTGTCCTGAAAAGGATTTGCTTAAATTCGAAATCTTAATCATTAACGAAGGTCTCCTTTCACATCTGTAGACACTGTATCAGGTGCTGAGATAGCCATTTTTCTCTCGATGAAACGACCGAGGCTTTCAATTCCAATATTGACTACCCAATAAACAAGGGCAACAGAGATGAAGCGTTCAAAATAGCGATAATCGGCTCCACCCAAAATCTGAGCTTGGGCAAAGACTTCCACAACACCCGCACTAAAGGCTAGAGATGTTCCCTTGGTCAAACCGATAAGGGAGTTAATCAAAGTCGGCGTCGCTACCACCGCCGCATTTGGAATAATCACGCGACGGTAAACTTGCGCACGAGTCATACCCAAACTACGTGCCGCCTCAATTTCACCTGGATTAACAGAAAGGATGGCTGCACGAATCGTTTCACTTGCATAAGCCGCCTCATTAAAAGCAAAGGCCACAATCGCAAAAAGCGCTGCTGGAATCGCATTGATATTGAAACCAGTCCCCCATTGTTGGTTGATAGCTTTCAGTGCCAAAGGAATTCCGTAGTAGGTCAACATAAGTTGAACTAGGATTGGAGTACCTTTTAAGAAGCTAACGAAAAAGGCCTGCAAGGGATATAGAATTTTAACACGATTGATCTTAACAATGGCAAAAATCAAGGCAAGTAGCAAACCAAAGAGTGCACCTCCAAGCGTCAACATCAAGGTTGTAGGCAGTTGTTGGACAATCCTTGGAATTCCATCAAAGACCGAACGCAAACTAAAGAGTTTACCATCCGGAATGAGTTGCATCAAACTTTGGTACCAATCTGATGCTAAAAATGTTGTAACAGTCATAAAAACATCCTCTCCTGATAATGATTCATTCTATCATACTTCTGCTCGCAAGCAAATTATTTGCTACGGGCTACTCAGACTTTGTCTATCTTCTAGTTTATCACACTTTAAAACAGGGAGGCTATATATTTTACCTATCAAGGAGATAAATAAAAACTATCTCAAACCTAAGTTCTCATAGGGTTTTCTATAGCCGATTTGTTTAACAGCACCATTCTCCACCAAAATTGGACGTTTCAATAACATACCATCACTCGCTAGAAGCTTGGCTGCTTCTTGTTTTGACAAACTTCCCACCTTATCTTTTAGGCCCAGTTCGCGGTATTTGATCCCGCTGGTATTGAAAAATTGTTTCACTTCAAAACCGGAAGTTTCCAACCAGTTTAAAATCACGTCTTCACTTGGTGTTTCTTCTACGATGTGGACAGCTTTATAGTTCACACCGAGTTGGTCTAGTTCATTTTTTGCTTTCTTACAAGTTGAACATTTTGGGTATTCGATAAATTCTAACATCTTCTTTTCTTTCTATTTTTTATTTTCTTGAAATGCTGCACCTTCATGTTGCAAGAGCCAGGCTTTCTTTTCGACTCCAGATGCATAGCCTGTCAGACGATTGCCTGACCCCAGCACACGATGACAGGGTACTAGTATGGACCAAGGATTGCGCCCCACTGCTCCACCAATCGCTTGGGCAGAAGCCACTTGCAAGTCTTGAGCTATTTGTCCATAAGTTACTGTCTGACCATAAGGAATAGCCTGTAAATAAGTCCAGACTCGCTTTTCAAAATCTGTTCCAATAGGAGCCAAAGGTAAGTCTGATAGATCCTGAACACTGCCTTCGAAATAGGTATCTAAATAGGAAATAACCTGGTCTAGGACAGGATGTTTCTTAACTACTTCTATACTATCTCCAGCGATTCCCCTCTCAAAATGAGTTTGATCCTGTACCCAAATTCCATACAGATATTGCTTGTCAGCAACTAAGGATAAGGTTCCAATTGGCGACAGATAGAGCATTTTTGCGTACTTATTCTGATTCATTTTTTTAATTTCTGATAGGCCAAACGTTCCCCATCAACTGGAACTTTACCAACCTGTTGGAAGCCTAGCTTTTCAAAGATATGCTGCATAGCCTTGTTTTCTGCATGCGTATCTGAACGAAAATCTAGATAATCAAAACCTTCAATCAAGCCTTCTAGGAAAGTCTGAGCAACACCTTGTCCTTGGACATCTGCTGCAACAGCGATACGGTGAAAGACCAGATATTCTGATTCTCCCCCCTGCCAACTCCCTTCATAAATGGCTTCATAGGATTTCTCTGGGCTCTTGGTCACAGCAGCATAAGCTAGCAGTTCTCCCTCTTCCAAGGCAACATAAGCTTGACCTGAAATAATATCATCGATAATAACCTCGGCATTTGGATAGCCATTTTGCCACTGGTCACTACCGGCATCTGCTAAACATTTCTTGGCTTCCTCCATCACCTGCATAATCGCATCTACTTCGTTTGGAAAAGCTAAACGAATCTCCATCTTTTCCCCTCATTTCTAACTAGTTTCTCTCATCATAGCATAATTTAAAGCTTTCTACAAGTAGTTGAAACTTGACTTTTTTTTTTTATTATTTTATAATCTAGTTATTAAAACTAGATAAAAAGGAGTTGGAAATGAATTCTAACTTTTCCTACCCAAAATGGGAAGACATTCCAAATATTGACCTCTATCTGGATCAGGTTTTGCTTTATGTCAATCAAGTCTGTGCCCCTATCTCTCCAGATAAAGACAAGGGACTAACAGCATCCATGGTCAATAACTATGTCAAACATGGTTACCTGACAAAGCCGGATAAGAAAAAATACCAACGCAAACAGATTGCACGTTTGATTGCTATTACTACTCTCAAGTCTGTCTTTTCGATCCAAGAAATCGCTCAGACCCTCAATACTCTGCAAACTCAAGCGAGCTCAGACCAGCTCTACGATGCTTTTGTGGACTACATGAACGATGGGATCGATCCAGAAAATCCGATTATCCAAACTAGCTGTCAAACGGTTAAACTCTATCATCAAACTCTAGACTTAATCCTTATCAAAGAAGAGGAGGAAATCCAATGAATACCAGTCTAAAACTCAGTAAAAAGCTCAGTTTTGGAGAGGAAATTGCTAATAGCGTGACCCATGCTGTGGGTGCCGTTATCATGCTCATCCTACTCCCTATTTCATCCACCTATAGTTATGAAGCACATGGATTTTTATCATCTTTTGGGGTTTCTATCTTTGTTATCAGTCTATTTCTCATGTTTCTCTCGTCAACCATTTACCACTCTATGGCCTATGGTTCGACCCACAAATACGTCTTGCGAATCATCGACCACTCTATGATTTATGTGGCTATCGCAGGCTCTTATACGCCAGTCGTA
The DNA here is from genome assembly GCF_000296955.1 of Streptococcus sp. GMD4S. NCBI lineage: Bacteria > Bacillati > Bacillota > Bacilli > Lactobacillales > Streptococcaceae > Streptococcus > Streptococcus sp. GMD4S. The sequence continues at coordinate 24,648 of NZ_AJRE01000038.1, read as the reverse complement.
TTGACCTTGATGAATAACTGGTTTGGCTATCTGATTATTGCCATTCAGTGGGGAACGACCATTTTCGGCATCCTCTATAAAATCTTTGCTAAAAAGGTCAATGAAAAATTCAGCCTTGCCCTTTATTTGATCATGGGCTGGTTAGTTCTAGCTATCATTCCTGCCATTATCAGCCAAACAACTCCAATTTTCTGGAGCCTCATGGTAACTGGTGGACTCTGTTATACAGTTGGAGCTGGATTTTACGCTAAGAAAAAACCTTATTTCCACATGATCTGGCATCTCTTTATCCTAGCTGCGTCCGCACTCCAATATATCGCTATTGTTTATTTCATGTAAAAAAGTTGAGAATCTTTTCTCAACTTTTTTCTTTACACATATTGATAAAGTACTGGTGCAAGCGAGCATCATCTGTCAATTCTGGATGAAAAGAAGTTACCAGCATATTCTGTTCTTGCGCAGCAACGATTTGGTTATTCACTACTGCCAGAACATCAACATCCTTACCAACTTCACTAATAATCGGACCTCGAATAAAGGTCATGGGAATCTGACCGACTCCCTTACATTCTGCCTCCGTATAGAAACTTCCTAGTTGGCGTCCATAAGCATTACGCTCTACTACTATATCCATAGTCGCTAGATGACTTTCTTCCTGAGAAGTGATTTCCTTAGTCAGCAAAATCAACCCTGCACAGGTCCCAAAAACGGGTAATCCAGATAGAATGGCTTCTCGGATGGGAATCAACATCTGTTGGTCACGCAAGAGCTTGCCCATGGTTGTAGACTCACCGCCAGGTAATATCAAACCGGACAAGTCACTCTGATGTTGTTGAAAATCATCTAAATTTCTGATTTCGACACTAACAACACCTAACTTTTCTAGCACTTTTGCATGTTCTGCAAAGGCACCTTGCAAGGCTAATATTCCGATTTTCATCTATTTTCCTCGCTCTGCCATAAGAATTTGGATTTCATTCTCATTGATACCAACCATGGCTTCCCCTAGGTCTTCAGAGATTTGAGCCAAAATTTGAGGATTTTGGTAGTTGGTTACAGCTTTGACAATGGCACTTGCTCGTTTAACAGGGTCTCCTGACTTGAAAATACCTGAACCGACAAAGACGCCCTCTGCCCCCAGTTGCATCATCAATGCCGCATCTGCTGGCGTTGCAACACCTCCAGCTGCAAAGTTTACAACTGGCAACTTACCATGTTCGTGGACATATTGAACCAATTCAATAGGGACTTGCAAGTCCTTAGCAGCCACATAGAGCTCGTCCTCACGTAGGTTTTGAATACGGCGAATTTCTTGATTCATCATACGCATATGACGAACGGCTTGAACGATATCTCCTGTTCCTGGTTCTCCTTTTGTCCGAATCATGGAAGCTCCCTCAGCGATACGACGCAAGGCTTCACCCAAATCCTTGGCACCACAGACAAAAGGAACTTGGAATTCTTTCTTGTCCACATGGAAACGGTCGTCAGCTGGAGAAAGCACTTCACTCTCATCGATATAGTCAATCTCAATAGCCTCTAAAATCTGAGCTTCAACAAAATGCCCAATTCTGACCTTGGCCATTACTGGAATGCTGACAGCTTCTTGGATTTCCTTAATCATCTTTGGGTCGCTCATACGGGAAACCCCACCAGCTGCACGAATATCAGCTGGAATCCGTTCCAAGGCCATAACAGCTGCCGCACCAGCAGCCTCTGCGATACGAGCCTGTTCAGGGTTCTGAACGTCCATGATAACCCCACCTTTGAGCATCTGTGCCAAGTTTTTATTTAGTTCATAACGATTTTCAGTCATTTCTTTATCCTCATCATTTGTATTAGTAGCTACCATTTCATTTTAAGCCAGATTAGAATGAAGTACAAGATAGAAAAACAATAATTGTCTGGGTACAGTAATATAAAAAACTATCTGACCTTAATTTAAGGCCAGATAGCTCAGCTATTGTTATTTTTCAGCTGTAAGTGCAGCCATTGTAATGTAGTTGTATGGTTTGTTGAAATGTGGCAAGAAGAATAGGTCTGTCAATGCCAATTTATCAATCGTTACATGCTCTTGGATAGCAAGTGAGAACATGTGGATTCCCATACTGATAGCAGCATCATGTGAAACCATTTGTGCACCAAGGATTTCGCGGCTGTCTTTGTCAAAAACAATCTTGATGGCAACTTCGTGGTTGTCATGCTTCATAAATTCTGGTTTTTGAAGATCGTTAAAGCCAGTTTCAGTTGCATTGTAACCTGCTGCTTTTGCTTTTTCAAGAGTCAAACCAGTTGAAACCATGTGAAGACCATAGATTGAAATACCGTTTGATCCTTGCACACCGATTCCTTCCAATTCATGTCCACAAGCGTTATAAGCACCAACGATACCAGTACGTACAGCGTTAGATGCAAGAGCGATGTAGCTTGTATCTTTACGAGCATTGTCATAAACAGTCGCACAGTCACCAACAGCGTATACACCTGGGATAGATGTTTCTTGTTTCTTGTCTACAAGGAAGGCACCGTTGCGGAAAAGTTCAATCTTACCATCTGCAAGAGCTGTGTTTGGACGGAAACCAACAGCAAGAACCACCATATCCACATCAAATGTTTCTTTGTCTGTTACCAGGCGTTCAACTTTACCATCACCTTGGATGGCTTTAACTGTTTGACCAAGTGCCAAGCGGATGTTATGGTCTTCCAAGTTTTTCGCCATCATTTGGGTAAAGTCTTTGTCATAGTAGCCGTTCAAAACAGTGTCTACGATATCAACAAGCACCACTTCTTTTCCAAGACGTTCGAAAGCTTCAGCCAGCTCAACACCGATGTAACCACCACCAACAACGGCAATGCGCTCAAGGTGTTTGCTCTTGTCAGCAAGTTTTTCGATGACTTCTTCTGCATTTTGGTACAACTTAACAAATTGAACATTTTCAAGTGTTGCTTTGAATTCTCGGTTACCCTTAACGATTTCAACACCTTCGATTGGAGGCAAGATTGGAGTTGAACCAGTTGCAAAGATTAATTTATCATAAGACTCTTTGTGTTCTTTACCTTCAACTTCAGCAGTCACAACTTTGTTATCGTAGTCAATTGAAAGAACTGGTGAGTTCATGTAAATTTTAGCACCTTTTGCTTCCAATTTTTCTTTATCAGAGTAGAAGAGACCTTCTGGGCCATCAATTTGTTCCCCGATCCAAAGCGCCATTCCACAACCAAGGAATGAAATATTTGAGTTTTGGTCAAATACTACGATTTCGTTCTCATGACCAAAGTTATCCAACATCGTATTAATACAAGCTGTACCAGCGTGGTTAGCACCAACTACAACGATTTTACTCATAGAAAAATTCCTACCTTTAATTTTTGATTTACTTTTCTAGTATATCATTTACTGTTAGCGTTTACAAGACATTTGCTCAGAATTCTCTTTTTTTCAGAAAAAAATACACTTAATATTAACAAACCTTATTTTTCTATCGTTTTCATTCTAATTTTGAGCATATTTCTTGACTTTTTGTCAAAATCCATTTGTGAAAACGCTGACTTTATGGTATGCTAGTTACATGGAAATAAAATGTAAGGGGTTTAATTTTTCTTTAACCAACTTATATTGAATGATTTCCTATGAAAAGAAAGGAGCTGGTAGCTTGCCTCTTCATTCACGTTCTGAACGGCTAATGGGAACAACTATCACGATTTCATTAGTAGATGAGCGGGCAGAAATCCTGCTTCAGGGCGCTTTTGACTTGCTTAAGGAGCTCGAATACCGCTTCAACGCCAATAGTCAAGAATCCGAACTGATGGAAATCAACTACCAGGCTGGAATCACACCTGTTAAGGTTCATCCTGACCTATTTGAACTGATTGCTCTTGGACTAGAGCACAGCCTAGCTCCCTCTAGCCATCTAAATATCAGTATCGGTCCCTTGATTCAAACCTGGCGAATCGGCTTTGCAGATGCACGACTTCCAGAGTTAAACGAAATCGAAGCTGTCTTGCCTCTAGTTAACCCGCATTTTATCAAGTTGGATCCGACTAACTTTACTATTTTTTTAGAGAAGAAAGGAATGAAGCTTGATTTAGGTTGTTTAGCCAAGGGCTATAGTGCAGATAAGGTTGCCCAGTATTTGAAAACACACGGTGTCACCTCTGCCTTGATCAACCTCGGAGGAAATATCCTCACCATCGGGAATAACCAAGCCAAAGAAGGGAAAGCCTGGCAGATTGGGATTCAAGATCCGCGAAATCCTCGTGGCAATCATCTCCTAACCATTCCTGCTTCTAACAAATCCGTTGTCACTTCAGGTATCTATGAACGCCACCTGACAGTAGATGGAAAAGACTACCACCATATCTTTGATAGTAAGACAGGATTTCCTGTCGAAACCGATCTTGCTAGCCTAACGATTGTCTCTGATAAATCCGTTGATGGTGAGATATGGACAACACGCCTTTTCGGAGAACGAAGCGCTTCTATCCTCTGGCAAGTCGAAAGTATAGATGGGATTGAAGCCATCCTCATCGACAAAGAGGGACGCCTTGCATGTTCTTCAGGCCTTCAAAATTGTATTATGTAAAAAGAGAAAGGAAATCTCATGCTAAAACTTATTGCCATTGTTGGAACGAACTCTAAACGTTCTACAAACCGCCAATTGCTCCAATACATGCAAAAACACTTTGCGGATAAAGCTGAAATTGAACTCGTTGAAATCAAGGATATCCCTGTTTTCAACAAACCTGCAGATAAACTTCTTCCCGCTGAAATTCTTGAAATTGCAGCTAAAATTGAAGAGGCTGATGGTGTGATTATCGGTACTCCTGAGTACGACCACTCTATCCCTGCAGTTTTGATGAGCGCTCTTGCTTGGCTATCTTACGGTATCTACCCACTTTTGAACAAACCAATCATGATCACTGGTGCTTCTTACGGTACACTTGGTTCATCTCGTGCCCAATTGCAACTTCGTCAAATCTTGAACGCTCCTGAAATCAAGGCAAATGTTCTACCAGATGAATTCTTGCTTTCACACTCTCTTCAAGCATTTAACCCAAGTGGCGACTTGGTTGACCTTGACGTCATCAAGAAATTGGATGCCATCTTTGATGACTTCCGTATCTTTGTGAAAATTACTGAAAAATTGCGCAATGCACAAGAATTGCTTCGCAAAGATGCTGAAGAATTTGACTGGGAAAATTTGTAAGATAGGAGACCGAAAGAATGAAATTTGTTGGACTTGTTGGATCAAACTACGATCAATCATATAACCGCAAACTCTTGGAATTTATTCGTCGCAATTTCAAATTCAAATTTGAATTAGAAGTCCTTGAAATCGACGAAGTTCCAATGTTTAACCAAGACGAAAAATGGGACGAAAGCTTCCAATTGCGTTTCTTGTATAACAAGATTACACGTGCTGATGGTGTTATTATCGCTACTCCTGAGCACAACCACACTATCTCAGCTTCACTTAAATCTGTACTCGAATGGCTTTCATACGAAGTTCATCCATTTGAAAACAAACCTGTTATGATTGTGGGTGCATCATACTATGACCAAGGAACATCACGTGCCCAAGTTCACCTTCGTAAAATCCTTGATGCTCCAGGTGTTAATGCCTACACGCTTCCAGGTAACGAATTCCTTCTTGGTAAAGCCAAAGAAGCTTTTGATAACAATGGAAACATCACCAACGAAGGAACTGTTAAATTCCTTGAAACTTGCTTAGATAACTTTGTTAAATACGTAGGAGTCGTTTCGAAATTGAAAAAACCAAAACCAATCGAACCAGAAGACTTGGATTGTGGAAAACCAATTGCTACAACCATTACAGAAGTTGATCCTGACGATCCAGAATGGGTAGAAAAAGTTGCAGCAATCACTGGAGCTGTTTCTGGTGATACCTATGTCAAATTGGACCACGGTATCCTGACAGTTAACCAAATTGATATGTTCTTGAAAGCTATGCCATTTGAATTGACATACGCTGACGACAACAACCAATTCCTCTACTACAACAACGCTCACCAAGATCCAGACACCATGTTCGCTAAACGTGTACCACCTCAATCAGGTAGCCGTATGTCGACTGTTCATGGATCCCTCCCACCAGCACGTATGAAGAACGTAGAGTGGGTTATCGGAACACTTCGCAACGGAAACCAAGAATACGTTCGTACGATCGTTCCAGGTTCTCCTGCAGGTGTCATCAACACCCACAACTACCAAGCAATGTACTATCCTGATGGATCATACGCTGGAATCAATGAAATCGTCTTTAACTTCCAACCATGGCTTGACTGGTACCTAAAAGAGACTGGTCAACGTTTGGTAGGTGGTAGCGGACCATTTGCCCCTACTGCCGGAGGTCATGGAGACGCCGATGCTACTTCTGGCGCTTCTGATTCAGGGGATGCTGGAGGCCACGGTGGTGACGCAGACGCTACTTCTGGTGCAAGCAACTAAGAAACCCAAAAGGAGCCATTTGGCTCCTTCTTTTTTATTACAACAGAAAAGGGGAATGTAAATCATCTACACCCCCTTTCATTTTATGAGTTAGGATCATCTATACTACGGCCGTGCAAACCTTTTTCACGTTGTACCTGACGTAGTTTTTCTGGTGTGACGTCATTGCCTTCCTCGTCCACAATTTTGATTCCCTCGATGTGGTGACGAACAGAACGACGATAACCTTCGATGTACTCCTCACGAAGTTTAGCTTGTTCCACTTTTTCAGCAGAAGTTAAGCCTTCTGTTTTTTTCTTTTTGGCAAGCTCGTTGATACGAGCGATTTTTTTCGGATCCATTTCTTCTCCTTTGTGATAAGATACAGTCCGTTTGACTGAGTTTATTTAGTATTGATTTGGTTAAAACGTGCGAGCTTAGCTGCTTTCTTGGTTAATTGCGACAAGATAGCCAAGCGATTTTGTCGGACAGCCTGGTCTTCAGCCATTACCATAGTATTTTCAAAGAAAGCATCAATAACTGGGCTAAGCGCAAAGAGTTGCTCTAATTGTTGATTTGCAGTCCCTGACAAAACGAGTGATTCTACTGCTTCCGCCAAGGCTTTCTCTTCTTCATTCTCAAAGAGAGCAGGATCGACCGTGTCAGAACCTTCTGCCTTCTTAGCCAAGTTGAAAGCACGTGATAGGGATTCGACAGACGATTTGAAATCTTCTTTCTTGCTTGCTTCGACAAGAGCACTTGCTGCTTCTAGCATATCTGCCACAATAAAGTTTGAACCTGCGAGAACTGCTTCCTTAATGTCTTTTGGAGTTGAACCCATCATCTTATCAACACGAGCCTTGATAAAGTCCATAACCTCTGCTTTATTTTCATAAGTCAAACTGTCGAATTTCAGGGCATAAAGGCTATCAATCAGCTCATCCATAGCAATGTGCCAACCAAAAGCATCCAAGATACGAACCACACCTTGCGTCGCACGACGAAGGGCATAAGGGTCGTTAGAACCTGATGGAATCAAACCTACTGAGAAGAAACTCAAAATTGTATCCAATTTGTCAGCAATGGCTAGAATGGCTCCCACCTTACTCTCTGGAAGTTCGCCTTCGGCTGATGTAGGCATGTAGTGTTCACGAATAGCAGCTGCCACCGCTGGAGTTTCTCCAGCAAGAAGAGCATATTTCTCACCCATAATTCCTTGGAGTTCATCAAACTCACCAACCATACCCGTCAACAAGTCAAACTTGTAAATAGCTGCTGCACGAGCTAGGTCAACTGTTTCATCCACTGACAAACCAGCTTTTTCTGCCAAGAGAATGGCAATCTGCCCCGTACGAATCATGTGTTCACGAAGAGAACCAATCTTTTCGTGGAAGGTCACATGGTTCAATTTTTCGACTAGGTCAGAAATGACCAATTTTTGGTCTTCACGCCAGAAGAATTCACCGTCTTCCAAGCGGGCTACCAAGACTTTTTCATTTCCTTTGATGACATTTTCCAAATGCTCTGCGTTTCCGTTACGAACTGAAATGAAGTTTGGTAAGAGTTTACCGTCTTGATCACGAACAACAAAGTAACGTTGGTGTTCTTTCATTGAAGTCACCAAGACTTCTTCAGGCACTTCAAGGTATTTGGCATCAAAACTTCCCATAAAGGCAGTTGGGTATTCAACCAAGTTCAAGACTTCGTTCAGTAAGTCAGCATCAATTTCGATACGTACACCATGTTCAGCTTCGATTGCCTTGATTTGGTCAACAATCATTTGCTCACGTTCACGAGGATCCGCGATTACAAACTGTTCACGAAGGTCTTCTTCGTAGCTTAATGCTGACTGAATCTTGGTTTCTTGTCCTAAGAAACGATGACCACGGCTCACACGACCGCCCTTGATATCAAGGAAATCCAAATCAAACTCTTCATCATCTAAAAGAACTGTCAAAGTGTGTACAGGGCGGATATATTCAAAAGTGTTGTTAGCCCAGTGCATGCTGACAGGGAATGTCAGTGACTTCAAGACGTCTACTACACCTGGAACAATAGCTTCAACTGCTTGACCCACTTCTTCCTTGGTAACATAGACATATTCTTCACCCTTGATTTCACGGAATTCAATATCTTCAACTGTCAAGCCTTTTCCACGGACAAATCCTTGAGCTGCTTTGGTGAAGTTTCCATCACTATCCAAGGCGATTTTCTTTGCTGGACCCTTGAAATCTTCTGTCAAATCAGACTGTTTGTCTGCAAGACCAGTCACACGAACAGCCAAACGGCGTGGTGTTGAGAAGGTTTGAATAGCTTCAAAGGAAAGACGATTTTCTTTGAGGAAGGCTGCCATTTTTTCACCTAGTTGTTTTTCGCTTGGAGTTACTACGTAGGCTGGTAACTCTTCAAGACCGAGTTCTACTAATAAGTTTTTTGTCATATTTTTTCTCCGAAAAGTATCTTTTTATTTTCCAGTTTGCCTTATGTGATTGGCACGCAAGCAACCAACTTCGTTGTTTCATTGCTAAAATTGGAGCCGAAAGTCTCCAATTTTGCCTAGTATCCTTAGCTTCGCTAAGGATACCTTCATCACTACGGCAACTGGCTCAAGGCTCACTCTGTTCGCCCATTTTCGTAAACTGTCACTCTCTTTATTCTGCGTCTTCTGCTAGGAGTTTAGCTCGTGTTGCTTCATCCAAAAGTGGGTAGCCTAGGCGTTTGCGTTCTGCGACAAAGGTTTTGGCTACGACACGGGCAAGGTTACGGATTCGAGCGATATAGCCTGCGCGCTCGGTTACAGATACGGCACCACGCGCATCAAGCAGATTAAAGGTGTGTGAACATTTGAGAACATAGTCATAGGCAGGGTGAACCAATCCCTCTTCCAAGGCACGACCAGCTTCCTTTTCAAACTTATCAAAGTTTTCCAGCAACATTTCTTGGTCCGAAATTTCAAATGAATATTTTGAATGCTCGTACTCAGGCTGGATAAAGATTTCTCCGTATTTTACACCATCGGCCCACTCAATATCATAGACAGAGTCAACCTCTTGGATATAAGAAGCCAAACGCTCCAAACCATAGGTAACTTCCGCAGTCACAGGACCTGTTGCCAATCCACCAACTTGTTGGAAGTAAGTGAACTGAGTGATTTCCATCCCATCAAGCCAAACTTCCCAACCGAGACCAGCTGAACCAGTCGATGGATTTTCCCAGTTGTCCTCAACGAAGCGGATATCATGTTCCAATGGATTGATTCCCAATTTTTCCAAAGACTCAAGATAAAGTTCCTGGATATTTGATGGAGATGGCTTCATAACCACTTGGAATTGGTGGTGTTGGTAGAGACGGTTAGGGTTTTCCCCGTAACGACCGTCAGCAGGACGACGTGATGGCTCTACATAAGCCGCATTCCATGGCTCAGGCCCAATAGCACGAAGGAAAGTGTAAGGGCTCATTGTCCCCGCACCTTTTTCATTATCATAAGCCTGCATGAGCATACAACCTTGGTCATTCCAAAATTGTTGCAAAGTCAAAATAATTTCTTGAAATGTTAATTTCTTAGACATTGAATACTCCTTAATAAAAAATGATTTTTTGCGACACGAGTCTGCCTTGTCGATTTTACGAGGCAAGACGAGTTAGTACTGCGTCTAGCTCAGGCACTCTAGTGCTGAGCGTGGGGCAGTCCGACTGTAAGGAGGTCTCTGCCACTGACGCAGTGGAAAGTCAATCTTTTAGACATTGTTTACTCCTTTAATTTATATTATCTTTTTAGATTTATTCATCAAGCAACCAAGAAAAAGCTGGATCCTGAAAAATATGACGTTTGGGAACAGTTTGTAAATTCTGATCGCATTCGTCTATTGTACCTAGTTTCAAAGCACAGACTTCTGGTATATTTTCTTGAGCAGTGAAAATTTGACTATGACAGTTCTGACAGTAATAGCGTTGTTTTCCTGGAGATGAACTATAGGTAACCAACTGTTCTTTTCCATGCAATACTAGGTTTTTACTACTAACTTTGGCATTCACTGTATAGGCAGACGCAGTTGCTTTCCGACAGAATGAGCAGTGGCAAAAAACTAATTCCGACAATTCCTCATCTAAAGTGTAGGTCACTGCTTTGCATAAACAAGATCCTTTAAGCATTATGCTCCTTTCTACTTAGGCATTAGACGAAATTCAAAAAGAACCGAATTTCAACACCCAAGCCTTGCGACTAGGGGCGTCAGAAACGCGGTTCCACCCTAATTTATTACTTCATTTTTTTTAAAAATACGACAGAAAGCGCCAGTTTCTTAGCTTGTTCTACTTGGCTCCCACTGTCCCAAGCTCGCTTGAAGAACGCCATAAGACTTTCTTTCCTAGCTAGTATTATAGCAGATTTTCTAGCTAGTGTAAACCAAAAATGAGTCTGAAAACAAAGTTCCAGACTCATTTATCAGTAAAGCTTCAGAAACTACTGTTTAAGGGTGTCTTCTTGCTTTTGGTTTTTTGCCATGTAGATTTCTCTTGGCTTGTTTCAATGCTGTAATGGCATCTTTGACATCTTCTTGGCTCGCTCCTGGATCATTCAAGAGTTCCTGAGCTTCTTTAAAGGCTAGAAGATAAGCAGCTTTTTCTTTCTTATCTGCGTAGATAAATCTCGCATTTTTTTCTTGGAAAAGACGTTCATCTTTGACCAGTTTCTTCAGACTAGAGAAGTCAGTAGCTTTGCCATTCAGTTTACTTTTAGCCGTCGCTAGGGCAATGAGAGATTGGTCAATTTGATCCTGTTTGACTTTAGGATCTACAGCTAGTAAGGCAATTTCTTGGAAGGCACGATCATAAGCTCGACGTACTTTTTCCTTGGCATTAGCATATCTTCCAGTTTTAGTCGTTGCATAGTAAGCTTTCATGGCTTCTTTCAAAGCTGCAACATTCGAATCTTTTCCATCCAAAGCCTTACCAGCAGCTTCAAGACTAGCGAGAACTCCATCAATCAATTCTTGCTTCAACTTGCTTGACAAGGCTGACTGCGCCACTTGGAAAGCTTGGTCATAAGCTTTTCTCTTATCTGCACTACTATTAAAGTAGCGAGACGTTTCTACCAGTTCTTTTTGTTGATTTACCGCAGCAATCAAAGCCAACTTAGACACAACAGATAGACGCAAAGCATTATTTCGACCTGGCTGAACGAGCAAGGAAACGAGATCTTCAAGGAGTTCATATCCAGTTGGCAAGGTGACTTCTACAGTATAACGACCTGTAGCAACTTTCTTACCAAAGGCGTATTGACCGTATTTTTCAGCAGGAAGAGTGATACTTGTCCCATCTTCACCTTTCAGAACCACTGTAGTCGTCTTTGGAACGGCTTGATTGAAGGAAACAGACACTGGTGCATATTCTAGGAGATTTGCTAGGAAGGTAATGGTTTGGAAACTATTTTCTTCCGTCAAGTCAAACTCTTGGGACAAGGCACTGATAAATTTCAATTCTGTTCGGTCATAACTGAAAATTTCTGCTGTATAATGACCAAATTGTAAGAAATGAATCGCTTTTGTCTTGTCAACATCAACATATTGCCCCTTGCTATTTTTGATTCGATAAACGTAGAGGGTATCAATATCTTGGTTTGTTTTTGCATCCTTCAAGTCAATTTTAACTCGACCACTATTTTGATCGCGGACAAGTTCAGCAAGCGAGATATAGTCTACATTTCCTGCATAGTCCTCAACAAGATAGTAAATATTAGCCTTATCAACATCCTTAGGAAGTGTATAACTACCGTCAGCATTGGCCTTAATCAGATGGGTGTTCTCAAGCGCACGAGTTCCAGACTGGTCTTTCCCAGTTAGAACCATGGTCCCTTTCTGGTCAAACGGTGTGAGGTAGAAAACTTTTTCTGAAAGGATACCGCCTTGACCCACATCTTTTGGTTTGCGAGCTACGAATTCTTGATTTCCGTCTTTAAAGCGAATATAACCACTTGTGATGACAGGTTTTTGAGTATCAATCTGAATTTTAAAGGTCGTGTATTGTTCTTTTGCTCCTGGAACATCTGGTGTGTAACTGATAACATAGTCATATAAACCATCCGCAACAGTATTGCCATCAAAATCCTGGCCTCTCCAAGCAGTATTATCTAGAATATAACTCTTCAGATTTCTACTGTCACCATCAAAATAATTCTTACGAAGATCCTTTGCATCGCCCTCCCAAATAGGATGTTCATGCTTGGTATCTGTAGCCGCATAAACTGTAGCCCGAAGATTTACAAGGTTTCTCAAAGCAACCGTTTTATATTCAACTAGGTCTTTGTTTCCATCATCATTTGGAGAAATGGCAATACGGACATTCCCTTTTTCGTCCAACTGAAGAACATGCTTACCTTCAGCATTTTGTTCAATCCCAAGAACAGTAATTCGGCGTCCTTGGCGTTGACCTTTAGACACTAGAAGGTCATTTTGCAAGGTTGCGAGATAGGTAGCATCATTAGAGTAGTTAACGGCAGGATTTTCCTTGTCTACTTCCGTGTAAAATCCATTTTTCCCTTCTCGGACAAGATTGTAAATTGGTTTTTCAACAGCAGGGAGATTTTGGAATTCTCCTCGGAAGCCCATAAATGCAAGACTTACAATATCCCCATCATCTGCTGGATCTACAAAGCGAACAAAACCTTCAAGGAAATAGCCATTTGACATTTGTTTGCTGAGTTCAGCAGCAAATTTTCGAGCATCCACTTTAACAGTGACTGTTTGACTGCTGTGGGCTTTGACCGTCACTTCAGGCCAGACTGTCTCCGTTAGTTTTCGAGGTCGAAGGGTGAATTTTCCATCTTGGACTTCGTCTGTATTGGTATTCACCACCATCTTGAGAGTGCGGTCAGTATCTGAAATGTTGTGTACAGTGACCTTGAAAGTAAATTGATCTCCAACATTTCCTAAAGTCACGCTTGGATAACCATTTTCACCCGTTACATAGAGGTCTGTTGACACTGCAGCAGCTGTATCCACAATACCAGAACCTTGCTGACGAGGAGAGGTATAAGTGCCTGTGTCCTTATTAACATGTGGTTTTGCAGTTGACATGATCAAGGCCTTGACAGTCTCTGATACTTGCTCAGGAGTCAATTCTGGATGGTGTTTTTGAAGGTATTCCTTAACCAGAACTGCAACACCCGTAACGTGAGGAGCCGCCATACTGGTTCCGCTGATACTACCGTAGGTATTGTCATTAAAGGATGAGTAGATATTGCCACCAGGAGCTGTCACATCTGGTTTCAATTGTCCATCGGTAGTCACTCCCCAACTTGAAAAGTCAGATAGCTGATTGGCTACATCAGAAGGACGATTATCCATCTTACCATTAAAAACAATCTTGTAGTTTCCTGATTTTAAGGCTTCACCATACTGTTTAGAAATAAATACAGAAGGAATTTTCTTTGCTTCATCATCAATAGCCATATTGATGTTTGCACCTTCTACATTATTGTAGATCAAAGCACCAACTGCACCGTGTTTTCGTGCATTTTTGATCTTCTCTGAAAAGTTCATAGCTCCTCGCTGAATGAGGGCAAGTTTCCCAGTTAAATCCAACTTCGCAAAGTCTTCTTCACGACCTAACCCTGCTTCGACGTATTCGTACTCTTTTCCTTTTTCAAAGTCCTTATCTGCTTCAGGTTGATTATAATCAAATTTTCCGTTATGAAGGCCGGCATTTCCCTCTAGACCTTTAACTTCAAAAACGGCTGTTGTCAATGTTTTATTGTTGACAGAAGCAACTGAAATTGAGTCTTCAACAGTGGATGGATTTCCAACCAAGCCATAGTCTGGGTTTTCGGCTAGCGGTTTTGAATAACCATTTCCAAATGTATTGCTGTTTCCTGCTGAGATAAGAACAGATACTCCCTTGGCACGAGCCCGTTTGATGGCATCCACGATATCGGAACCAGCATCCACCATAGAACCAGTGCTAGATCCCAAACTCATATTAATAGCATCTGCTCCTAAGGCAACTGCATCATCAATCGCCTTTACATAAAGGGCAGAACTGGTCGTTTTTTGGCGGTCTGAAAAGACACGCATAAACATGACTTGGGCTTCTGGCGCCACACCATAAACTTTTTCGCCATTCGGTGCTTCTTTATCAGGATTTCCAGCTGCAATCCCTGTTACGTGCATCCCATGAGAAGTTCTTTCTGCTTCTTTGATTTTATCTGTTCCGTCAAAGTAGTCATAGGCATAGACAACCTTATCGCTATACCATTTACCGTAATCGATTCCAGCAGCCTTTTTAGCTGCTTCGATAGCTTCCTTGTTTTTAAATTTTGCTTTTGACGGATCCGAAATTCGAAGAACCTCATGATTCAAATCAAGCCCTGAGTCAATAATGGCAACAACGGTCCCTGTCCCCTTGTAACCAGCCTTCCAAGTTTTCGGTACTGTGATGATATCATTGCTTGAAAGACTATTTGGTTTTGCAGACTCAGTTTTTTCTTGTTCTTTTTCTGTAGTTGCTGTTTCTCCATTAGTTTTAGGAGCTGTCGTTGCTTTAGCCTCTTTTTTCTCTATGGTAGAGGACTTCTCAGTAGCAGGCGCTGTACTGGTATCGACTGTTGTTTCTTTTTGAACGACACCTTGATTTTCTTCTTTTGCAACTGCGCTATCTTTTCCTGATTCTTGGGCTTCGGCAGTTTTATCAACCGGAGCATCTACCTTAGCATCTTGTTTACTAGCATCCTCTTTAGAAGTTTCAACTTCTTGTTTCTCTCCAACTACTGGTGCTATCCCATTAGTATTGGTTTGGTCAGTCGCAGAGTTTGAGTGTTTATCGTCTTTTAGCTCTGTCTTAATTTCCTGAGTTTGAGCTTGATTTTCACCTGTACTCTGCTCATTGGCACTGACTTGACTTGCTCCAAAAACCAATGCAGTTCCCAATAAAACTGAAGCAAGACCAAATTTGTATTTCCGTAATGAAAAACGTTGTCGTCTATTCATAAATAATCTCCTTTTTCTTTAAAGTATACCTATTATAACGCAAATAATCATAAATTTTCATAAAAATCTGAATTGTCACAAAAATGTAATATTTACGTATATATTTTACTTATTTAATTTTATCATTCGTGTTATTTGCTCCATCAAACCACAGTTTTTTTTAAATTCATTCCTATATTTCAATCCATAAAATTATTTCATTATACAAACAATTTAGATTTTTTATACACAAAAAGACTAGAATTTAAAATTCCTAGTCTTTGTTATTTCAGTATAAATAGATTTCACAAACTAAAAATCCATCTCATCCACACGAGGTGCGCCCGAAGTCACTAAAATTGTCTTTAAGACTTCTCGCTCGTCTTTGCTGAGTTCAATTCCAAAACAGTCAAGATTGCTCTGGATACGAGAGGCTGTCACTGACTTAGGTAGGGGTAAAAAATCTTCTGCCAAACTCCAAGCCAAGGCAATTTGAGCCACTGATTTCCCATGCTTCGCAGCAATTTCTTGGACTTCTTTCTGTTCAAACAACTCTCCTTGTCCAAATGGCCCCCAAGCCTCTAAGAGAATTCCTTTCTCTCTACAGTAGTCAACCACTTCCTCTTGATAAACTCCTGGTGCCAAGCGCACCTGATTGACCGCTGGAATGACTCTTGCTGTCTCAAGCAAGGCATCCAAATGATGAGGAAGGAAATTACTAACGCCGATAGCACGGATTTTGCCTTCTTGGTAAAGATCCTCCATCGCTCTCCAGACTTCAGCATTGCGAGTTTTCCATTCGTCATTTTCTCTTAAAGGTTTTGGATTTGGCCAATGGATAAGGTACAAATCTAGATAATCCAATCCCAGTTTTTCCATTGATTCTTCAAATGCTTGGCGAGCTTCATCATAGCTGTGATTGGTATTCCAGAGTTTGGTCGTTACAAAGATTTCTTGTCTTGGAATACCGCTATCTCGAATAGCACGACCAACACTTTCCTCATTTTTATAGATAGCTGCAGTATCGATATGTCGATAACCATCCTTTAAGGCTTCTAAAACGGCTTGGTAGGCTACCTCTCCATTTTCAGCTTTCCATGTTCCAAATCCTAGTACAGGAATTGAAATTCCATTATTAAGGGTATAAGATTTCATCGTTTTTCCTTTCTATGTGAAGAAAATCTAAAGAAACAAAATCCTGATTATCAGAACACTTGCCCCTTTAGATTTTAACAATTATTGATCACGATCGTAATAGATCTCGTGAGCTTTTAAGCGAGAATTGAGCAATTCAGGAACGGTCACAAATGTATACCCTTCACCCTTTAAATACTCAATGACACTTGGTAGGGAATTAACTGAAGGACCATGGATATCATGCATGAGGATGATAGAACCATTGCGAACCTGACGTTGAATCTCTGTCAAAATGGCTGTCTCGTTTTTACTCTTCCAGTCCAAACTATCCACGTCCCACATGATGAAGCTTAAATCAAGGCCGTTTCGAATATCATCAGTGATGGCACCATAAGGTGGGCGCATCAGTTTAGAGCTTGATCCTAAAACTTGAGTTAACAAATCTTCTGTATCAGTAATTTGCTTTTTAGCATCTTCGAGCGAAAGTTGTGAAAGAACAGGATGACTCCAGCTGTGGTTTCCTACAACATGACCTTCAGATTTCATTCGTTTCAGAAGATTTTCATTACCTGCAATGTTTTTACCAAGTACAAAGAAGGTTGCTTTTACACCATATTTAGCTAAAGTATCCAAAGCCTGCGTGGTTGTAGTAGGATTTGGACCATCATCAAAGGTCAAGGCTACAACCTTTTTGTTTTTCTTAGCAAAGTATGCTTGGTAAAGTTCAGCATCCTTTTCTAATAGATAAGAAGACTCAATGACATCAAAGAAACTGGATATGGGCAAAGCAATTTCCTCAACAGTCTCTCCAGCATTAGCAGGATAAAGGATGATTTGACTATCCTTATAATCAAAGCTCCAAGATGTCAATTCTTGGTCTGTGAAGCTCTTTATAACTTGATCAATTTTTGCCTGGTCAAGTTTCTTATCTTCTAGAGTTGATTTGATTTGACTCAGTAAGAGTTCCTTAGCCTTACTTGCATCTTTGAAGAGTTTACTGAGGTCAAAAGCTTTCCCATCTTCGGTCAAGAAAATTTTCCCTAAAGAAGTCTTTTCTTTTTCTTCAACCTTTGATGCAGACAAATCGTAGACTTGCTTGCTGATATTACGAGCAACAACTCCCTTTAAGACGGGATCCAATTGCTCACTATAATAAAAGACCAAGTCCTCTTTATCTTCCAGCTTTTCTTTAATATCCTGGTTGATTTTTTCTCTAACAGACGCAATGACTTCCTCTCCTTGCAGAGGGTAGTAGGCAATCACCTCAGCTTGACCTTTTCGGAAATGGTCCTTCTGACTACCTGAGTTGAATTGCTGGTCCTTTTCGCTTTTTAGCGCTTCAATTTTTTGTTCGTAAGATTGCTTTTGTAGTAGCTTATAACCAATAGCACTTCCTAATAGAATCGTAGCAATTCCTAAGATTCCAACAAGGGAAAGCAATAGCCTTCTCGTTTTATCGTGAGAAACACGTTTCGCTCTATTTTTTTTCATATTTCCATCATATCAAATCGAGGCTATTATTTCAATGATAAACAAGAATTCTGATTTCTTTTTAGAAAAATAAAAAAGCTTAGAAATATCTAAGCTTCTCGTTTAGAAACGAATCGTTTCACGTGTTTTCTCATATGAAGTTACAAAACGGTTTGTGACTCCTGGTTCAGCAACTTCCAAGGCTTGTGAAATTTTTTCAAATGACGCCTGGTAGTCAAACTCTTTTTCAAAAATTTCAAGCGCTTCGTTGAAGGCCTCTTGGATACGCTCATCAAATGAACGGTAACGGTTTGAGTATTGGAGTAGTTGCTCAGTCAAGGTTGCATATTGAACGATATCATAGGTTTCTGTTTCAAGTGCTTCCATATCATTTGTTGCGACTTCAAGAATTCGTTTAACCGATTCAATATTCACTTGTGGTTGTTCTAACTCTGCCATCAAATCTTCTGTGTTATGACTTGCAGTAAAGAAAAGTTTCAAGAAACTTTGAGGAATACCTGGCAAGTTTCTCTTCTCCATGTAACGTTTGATAGTATGCAAACGGTTCACATAGACATTTGCTTTTTGGCGAGCATTGAGGTCGTCTTTTTCAATTTGCGCAAGTCGTTCGCTAACAGAGATTTGCTCATCCTCTATATCCTTGAGGTTGCTTTGAAGCATTTCCAACTGTTCTTCAAGAACAGAGAAGGCTTGAGTTGGCTCGCCTTGGTCTTCTGTTACCTCTAAGATAGCTGTATCAAGTGCAGCCAATTCTGCTTGAAGACGACGAACATGATTGCCATCACTTTCAGGAAGAAGGTAGGTTTTAGTCAAGCGTTCAAGGTCCTGAACAAGCACCTGATTATTTTCTTTCAAGTGGTTGAGATAAGTTGGTAATGTAGCAAGAAGACTTTCAACCACTTTTTGAGCTGCAATTTCACGAGTGAAGATATCATAAAGTGCGTTGATTTCTTCTTGGATGCGATTATTTTCATACTCTGCATTGTCCAATTCCAACTGACGAATATTTTCTTGATTATTTTTCAAAGACTCATGCAAAAGTTGGAAACGAGACTCGATATCTGTTTCTGTAAAGTGGTAGTTGGCATCCAACAGCTTGCGATAGCCTTCTTCCAAATCTGCTAATTGTTCTGGCAGTTCTTTTGTCAAGGTTTCAACAAGAGCTGGAATTCGCTCAACGATGTGTGTCAAAGCGAGAATATGATTTTCAGTTGAATCAAGAATTGCTGCCGCTTCAACCGGGTCACCTGATGAATTTAGGGTAACAAATTGAGAGAATTCAGATTGGATGTTTTCCAATTGTTTCTCAATCTCAGGAAGGGCTTTCCCATATTTCTCCGAATCTTCTGCAACAGTATGTTGAAGGGATTCAAACAAGTCCAAAGCATGAAGGACACGGCCACTATTCTTAGATTCTTGTTTTTCAAGTTCAGAAAGGGCATTGCGAATAGCTGCAATATCTTCTTCAATCAAGCCAATTTGGCTTTCAATTTGATCAATCTTGTGAGCAGCTTTGAAAAAACGGAAAGAATTATTGTAGCTTTCAGCTTCAAAGAGGTGATTTTCAATATCAGCAAATGAATTCAGAGATAAATCAACCCATTTTTGGTTCCATTCACGGAAGGTCACCTGACTTTGACCAATCAAGTGCATGTTTTTAACGGCTTCAACCTCATCATTTACAGGAAGGTTGTAGAGTTCTTCTTTTCTTTCTTCAAGGGCCGTTAATCTGCTTACATTACGCTTACGTAAAAAGATAGCTGTTACATAAGCTAAGATCAGAATGACTGCAATCGCAACCATTAGATAAATTAGTTGTCCATTAGACATATCAAACTCCTTTTATACTAGAAACAATCGTAATGATTATATCATATTTTTTAAACCAAGGGAACTATTTCCCACATTTTTTAGACGTCAAGTGTACTGTAAACAGCGTTTTCTTCGATAAATTCGCGACGAGGTTCTACTCGATCCCCCATCAACATATCAAAGATTTTATCTGCTTCGGCAGCATCATCTACCGAAACACGCGCCATCAAGCGATGTTCAGGATCCATGGTTGTTTCCCACAATTGGTGGTCATCCATTTCTCCCAAACCTTTATAACGTTGGATGGTTGGTTTTGAACGCCCTTCACTATGACGTGCTAAGGCTTCTTGGAGTTTAATTTCTTGATCTGCACCAGGTTGAATGTATTCTTTGATCTCACTTCCCACTTTAACCCCATAAATCGGTGGTTGGGCAATGTAGACATAACCAGCCTCTAAGATTGGTTTCATGTAGCGGTAAATCAAGGTTAGCAGGAGTGTTCGAATGTGGGCTCCATCAACATCGGCATCGGTCATCAAAACGAGTTTTTGGTAACGAGCCTTAGTGACATCAAATTCTGCACCAAATCCTGTTCCCATGGCTGTGAAAAGACTTCGAATTTCTTCGTTGGCAAGGATTTTATCCATGCTAGCTTTTTCAACGTTCAAGATCTTACCACGAATTGGAAGGATAGCCTGGAACTCACGGTTACGACCAGATTTGGCTGATCCACCAGCTGAGTCTCCTTCGACGATGAAGAGTTCGGTTTCAGCAGGGTTGTTAGAAGAACAGTCTGCTAGTTTTCCTGGCAAATTGGAAATTTCCAAACCAGATTTCTTGCGTGTGACTTCACGCGCACGCTTTGCAGCTACACGAGCCTTGGCAGCCAAAATCCCTTTTTCCACGATACGCTTAGCAATCTGTGGATTTTCCATGAGAAAATCAGAGAAGGCGTCGCTGAAGAGGCGATTGGTAATCTTGACTACTTCACTATTCCCCAGTTTGGTCTTGGTTTGTCCTTCAAACTGCGGGTTTGGATGCTTAACTGAGATAACTGCAGTCAAGCCTTCACGGACATCTTCCCCTGTTAGGTTATCTTCATTGTCTTTTAGTAGTTTATTCTTGCGGGCATAGTCATTGATAACACGTGTCAGAGCCGTACGGAAACCTTGCTCATGCGTACCACCTTCATGGGTGTGAATGTTATTGGCGAAACTCATGACGTTTTCGTGGTAACCGGTTGTGTACTGCATGGCTACTTCAACTGTGATATCATCCATCTCACCGTCTGTGTAGATAGGTGTATCAAAGATCACATCCTTGTTCTCGTTGATATATTCAACGTAGCTAGCAATCCCACCCTCATAGTGGTAATGTTTAGTCTGTTCGAGACCATCACGCTTATCTGTGATGGAGATTCGAAGGCCTCGGTTCAAAAAGGCTAGTTCTTGAATACGTTTGTTTAATTTTTCAAAGTCAAAAGTTGTTGTTTCTGTAAAAATCTCTGGATCTGGTGTGAAGTGAACTGTTGTTCCCGTTTTATCCGTATCTCCAACCACCTCAAGATCAGCAACAACATGACCACGACGGTATTCTTGGTAATGAATCTTACCGTTTTTATGGACATGAACATCTAGTTGAGTTGAAAGAGCGTTTACTACTGATGAACCTACACCGTGTAATCCACCTGAAACCTTGTATCCGCCACCGCCGAATTTTCCTCCAGCGTGAAGAACTGTAAAGACGGTCTCAACAGCGGGACGTCCTGTCTTTTCCTGAATATCAACAGGAATTCCACGCCCATCATCCACTACGGTGATGGAGTTATCTGGCTCTATAAAGACTTGGATGTGACTGGCAAATCCAGCTAGGGCTTCGTCAATTGAGTTATCAACGATTTCCCATACTAGATGGTGAAGACCTTCTTTTGAAGTCGATCCAATATACATACCTGGACGCATACGAACAGCTTCAAGTCCCTCCAAAACTTGAATTTGACTGGCATCATAATCTTGTGCCTGTTGATTTTTGATTTCTTCTGTCATTTTTTCCCTTTTCTTACATGTCTATTGCTTGTCTCAATGTCGCAACGTTATTAAAAAGATAGGCATCTAAGCCAGCAGCTTTACCTGCTTCTACATCAATATTTCTGTCACCAATGACCAAACCAGATGTAATATGATATTTATCACGTAAATAAATCATGGACTCAGGATCTGGTTTCCGTTTAAAGCCAGAACTGGCAGTCACCACCTCGGTGAAGTAGTTCGCTATCTGGGTCTTAGCAAGAAGTTCTAGTACTTGGTCATTTCGATGAGAAACCAAGAAATGGCGGCCACCCTTGTCCGAAATGTCTTTGAGTAATTCTGGAATTCCCTCAAACAAAACTGGATGTTCTAGCTCACGCGCTTCATTTTCTTTGTAGTTCTCTAAAAAACCCTCGATATTTGGTGCAAACTTCTCGATGGCAAAAGCTGTCGAAACCTTCAAAGCTTCGTAGACTCGGTCGTGTTCTTGCTCTATTCCGTATTGGGCTAAGGTTTCTACAAAGGCTGCAGTAGAAGTCTCATAATTATCCAATAGGGTACCACCTAAATCCCATATATAGTCGTGATATTTCATACCCTTCATTATACCATTTTTTTATGAAAAAAGCGATGATTTCCTAGATTTTTCGGCTCTATAATTTATATAGAGAGTAAAACACTATTGCATCTATGGAGCCTTTTTGTGAAGAATAGCTCCTCTATAAATAATCAAGCAAAATCTTTCTTATCTCAAATGTACAAATTAAAGAATAGAAACTACTAACAACCGCGTCATTGTTCACAAACGAAACGCTTTTGGATTTTCAAACTTTAAAAATAGAATACTCATTGCTTTGAATACCACAATAGAGTGCAGAAAAAGATTATTCCAATATGGAGTCCCTTGTTAATTCATTACAGTTCCCAATGATTCCATCTTTCTTTTCAATTGTAATTTATTCTCCAAACAGGCAAAAAACGATAACGTCCTTTTAAGGTGTTATCGTTTTTGTATATCATCAGATAAAGTTTGATTTTTATTGAGCTAAATTCGATTAGTTTCTTCCGAAGTTTTGACCTCTACCATCGCGGTCAAAATACATCCAACTTCCATCTTCAAGTTGAATCCATTTGCTTCGAGCCATATCCCCTGAATTGGCATCGAAATATCGACTAACCCCATTCACATCAACAACTTTTCCTTTGACTTGCTTGCCGTCTTGCGTGAAATAGAGAGTCTGTTGACCAACCTGCTGCAAGCCTGTCACTGCTTTTCCATCTTGATCAAAATAGTACCACTCATTCTGGGAACCTTCGACAAACTTGTTGGTTGCCATCTCTCCTGAGTTAGCATCAAAGTAACGGATACTCTTATCTGAAAGTGTCACGATTTTGCCCTTGACTTGCTTGCCATCTTGGTCGAAGTAAAGTGTTTGTTTGTCAATCTTTTGAAGGCCTGTCACTGCTTTACCAGTTTGGTCAAAGTAATACCATTCGTTCTTGGCACCTTCTGCAAACTTGCCGACTGCCATTTCTCCTGAGTCGGCATCAAAGTAACGGATGGATTTATCAGCCAAAGTTACTACTTTACCCTTGACTTGCTTACCATCTTGGTCAAAGTAAAGTGTTTGTTTGCCAATCTTTTGAAGACCTGTTACTGCTTTACCATTTTGGTCAAAGTAATACCATTCGCTCTTGGCACCTTCTGCAAACTTGCCGACCGCCATTTCTCCTGAGTTGGCATCAAAGTAACGGATACTCTTATCTGAAAGTGTCACGATTTTACCCTTGACTTGCTTGCCATCTTGGTCAAAGTAAAGTGTTTGTTGACCAATCTTTTGAAGACCTGTCACTGCAACTCCATCTGCTCCGAAATAGTACCAATCACTTGGGTTATCACCTTGAGCAAAACGATTGATAACAGCATTTCCTGAATCCTTGTCAAAGTAACGAAGTTTGCCATCTTTAGCACTCACAATCTTGCCCTTAACCTGATAGCCGTTTTCATCAAAGAATTGCTGTCCATCTCCTATCTTGACAAGACCTCGAGCCATAACGCCCTTGGCATCAAAGTAACGCCAGTTTTGACCATCAGTAGTGTAGTAACGGTTGAGAACTTGGGCACCAGTTTGATCATAGTAGTACTGATTACCATTTTCATCTTCACGGATAGAATCACGAAGTTGAATACCATTCTTCAAGAAATAAACGTGCTTGCCATCAATTTCATGAGCACCTGTTACTAGATAACCTCGTTTATCGAAATAATACCAATTTCCATTTTCATCTTGGATAAAGGAATTTTTAGCTTGATAACCACTAGTTGAATAGAACTTAGTACCATTGGCATCACTAACAAATCCTGTGTAAGCATTCTTATTAACTAATTGCTTAGGCAATACTATCTCGCCATTTTTGTTAGTAAGATAGTCGTTGCTAGCCCAGTCTTTAAGAACATAGTAAGCACCACGACCTAAGATATTGGTACCATTGAAGTACTTAGCCGACCACTTGGTAATCTTCTCATCTGTTGTCATCTTTTGACCATTGGAAATCTGTACTCGTTCAAAGATCTCTGGATATTTGGCTTTAAGCTCATCCAAGTAGGCTCCACCGTATTTACCTTGGAAATCAGTCCCATTGGTCTTACTATTAGCTACATAGAGTTTTTCCTTAATTTCTGAACCTTCACGGTAGGTTCCGTAGTTATTGACACGTGTTGCTGTTACCACTTCCTTACCTGGTAGGTTATAGATTTGGTCTGGTACCCAGT
>NZ_AJRE01000037.1:0-38653 GCF_000296955.1 Streptococcus sp. GMD4S | reverse complement strand
GTGAACAGCAGATGCTGGCTATGGGACGCGCTCTCATGTCTACACCTAAGCTCCTTCTCTTGGATGAGCCGTCAATGGGACTTGCCCCGATCTTTATCCAAGAAATTTTCGATATCATTCAAGATATTCAGAAGCAAGGAACAACGGTTCTCCTAATTGAACAGAACGCTAACAAGGCCCTTGCTATCTCTGACCGAGGTTATGTACTTGAAACAGGCAAGATCGTCCTATCAGGAACAGGAAAAGAACTCGCAGCATCAGATGAAGTCAGAAAAGCATATCTAGGTGGCTAAAAAGGTCCCGGGGACCTTTTTAGTCGGTAGATAAGGATTGCGCAAGCAATCTCTCTATAGTCCGGGGGACCTTTTTAGTCGGAGGATAAGGATTGCATAAGCAATTCTCCTCTAGTCTGAGAGACTAGTTTAGGTTGTGGATGGAGATTGCGCACGTAATCCCTCTATAGTCTGGGTGACCTTTTTAGTCGGCGGATAAGGATTGCAATCAAGCGAAACCTAATACGACTACTTATCAAAAATATAAAATATTTCAGGGCTCCAGAATAAGGAGCTCTTTTATTTATATGTTTTTTGAGGAAAGGGAAGAAGGTCTTAATTTTTACTCATTGTTTCCCTATTTGAATTGACAGTCATTTTTGTTCATATTATAATATGAGTAAGAAAAAATTGAACAGGAGGACTAAGAATGCTAACAGAAAAACAATTTAAACTTTTGCGTTTTATGTTGATACATAAAGAAAAGACATTTACTCAGCGACAGTTAGCTGAAGAGTTAGACCTATCTTTAGGAACAATCAACACATTATTGAAAAAACTGAAAGAAGAGAAGTGGCTTGATGAGGAGCTTCACTTAACAGAACTAGGTCAGAAAGTTTTAGAACCCTATCGAGTAAAAAATGCCATTATAATGGCTGCTGGCATGAGTAGTCGTTTTGCTCCTTTGTCTTATGAGATTCCTAAAGGATTACTTCAAGTCAAGGGGGAACGCTTGATAGAGAGGGAAATCAGACAACTGCAAGAAGCGGGAATAGAAGATATAACCGTTATTGTAGGCTATCTTCAAGAAAAAATGTTCTATCTTGCAGAGAAGTTTGGTGTAAAAATTGTAGTGAATAATGATTACTTCAAATACAATAACTGTTCGTCTCTTATGTTGGTTAAAGATCAACTTTCCAACACGTATATTTGTTCATCGGATAATTATTTTGTGGAAAATCCTTTTGAGCAATATATTTATAGAGGTTACTACTCGACGATATTCGCAGAAGGTCAAACGGACGAATATTGTGTTATAGAGGATTCGAATCACACCATCATTGATATCCAGATTGGTGGAGAAAATACTTGGGCCATGGTGGGGCACGTTTATTTCGACCGTGCATTCAGCGAGAAATTCAAGGAAGTTTTAGAAACCGAGTTTAAACACGAACCTTATCGGGAACAGCTTTGGGAGGATTACTATGGTCGCCATGTCAAAGAACTCCTTTTAGAAGCGCGCCACTATTCAGCGGATATTGTTAAAGAATTTGATTCACTAGATGAACTACGTCAATTTGATGAACGTTATTTGGTAAATGCAGATTCGGCCATTATTGATAATATCTGTAAGACATTAAAGTGTGTGGCTTCAGATATTGTCAATATCAAACCACTAAAAGATGGATTAACCAACACATCATTTTCATTTGACTGTCTAGGGAAAAGATATGTTTACCGTCATCCGGGTAGGGGAACAGAAAATTATATCGACCGAGCTAGTGAAGCAGCTTCTATGGAAATTGCTGCAAAATTAAAGATTGACCGTACCTTTGTAGCTATGAACAAAGATGAGGGCTGGAAAATTTCAGAATTTATTCCTAATGCTAAGCAACTGGATTATGATAATTGGGATGATGTGGCACAAGCAATGGACCTCTTGAGACGGTTACACCAATCTGGAGAAAAAACGGGACATTCCTTTGACCAATTTGAAGGGATTGATGATTTTAGAGAAAAATTGAAGGCTAGAAATCGATTTGAGTTTGATGGTCTCGAGGAATTGGATAAAACTGTCTCAATTCTCAAAAATTATTTACAGAATGATCCGAAACAGGTTGTCCTTTGTCATGGAGATTCCTATAGTCCTAATTTTTTGTTAAATGAAGCAGGCGAAATGAGCTTGATTGACTGGGAATATTCTGGAATGGGAGAGCCAGCAGGAGATTTGGGCACCTTTATCGCGTGTTCCAATTATACCGTGGAGGATGCTGAAAAAGTACTAGAATTGTATCTACAAGGAGTTCCAGATAAGAAAACCAAACGTCACTACTTAGCTTATGTAGCAGTGACCTCATATTATTGGTTCTTGTGGGCTTTGTTCCAGGAGAGTGTTGGAAAACCAGTCGGTGAGTTCCTCTACATCTGGTATCGCTATACCAAACAATATGGACAACTGGCCCTTGACTTGTATTTGGAGGAAAACTAAGATGAAAACGACATCCGAAATTGAAGATTTAGTAGCAACTGAAACAAAGAGAAGATTGGAAGAAATGGAGTCGCCAAACTACGAGTTTGTTCAACCCTTCCTAAAAAGTGATTTCATTTTAATCATCTCCATAGTCCTAATCAACCTTGTTTTGATTATCTTAGCAATGACGGGAGGAATTCAATAACATGTCTAAAATGAATGACTATATCCAACAAGAAACCATAACCGGAATTGTTCCCATGACCAATAAGGATCGTCAATATTCTTTCTGGGATCTCTTTCTATCGACAAGTGGTTTTGCCATCGCAACTTGGTGTTATACCCAAGGAGCCTATGTGGCTCAATATTTGACCTTTAATCAAATGTTGATTAATATTTTTAGTTTCAACATTATCTGGGTTTTTATCGAATGTCTCCCAATCTTGTTTGCTGTTAAATATGGAATTGATTTGTGGATTTGGTTGAGAGCCGTTCTAGGTAGAAAAGGGGTGGCCTTGCTATCAACCATTATTAGCTTGGCTAACTTTGGCTGGTACGCCGTTGCAGCTAATCTTTTTGCCAGCTCTATGATTCATTTGGCAAATAATTTTGGACTTGGTTTAGACAAGGGAGTATGGGCGCCTATTCTTGGTACCCTCTGTGTTCTGCTTGGAACTCTCATTGCTCTTGGAGGTCCAGAAGTGATTAAATGGACCAATCGCTTCTTGGTTATCGCCTTGTTGATTGTCGGTCTCATTATCGTTGGAATCTGCTTTGTCGCCGTTCCTATAACTGATATTATGAATATCCAACCAGCCACTCAAGGAGATTTGACGCCATTAGAACGCTTCATGCTTTCTGGAGAAGGAAATGTTGCCTTTGCCTTTTCTTGGTCTACACAAGCATTGGTTTTACCGCGTTTAGCAAAATCAGAACGCAGTGGTTATTGGGCTACAGCTTTATCATACGGGGTTGTCGCTCCATTCTTCGTTGCGACAGGTGGAGTCATGGCTCTAGCCATGTTTGTCAAAACAGGTGTGTATGAAAGTGATCCAACAACCATGCTATCAACTCTAAGCACCCCAGCCTTTGCTCTCTTAAGTCTACTACTAGTAGCCTTTGCCAATATTGGAACCCAGGGGACAGGATCGTATGTGAACTGTATGATTGTCAAAAGCGGGATGCCAAAAGTAAGCTATAGACTAATGGTTTGGATTGCCATGGTTTACGTGAGTCTACTCACTATCTGGGGAGGAGTAGAAGAGTATTTCGGATCCTTCATCTCCCTAGCCGCCTATATTCAGGGGCCAATTATTGGTATGATTGTTGTCGACTATTTTATCTTAAGAAAACGAAAACTCGACTTGCGGTCAGCCTATTTCCTTGAAGGGCATGACGCCTACGAGTTTACCAAAGGATTTAACTTAGTTGGCTTGTCTTGCGTATTTATCTCCTTATTGGTAGCGGTACTATTTGTTTACAACCCTGTAACTGCACAAATTCAAAGTCCAATCTTTTTAATCACAACGGGTAGTGGTTTTACTGCGCTATTTGGCGGTCTACTATATTGGCTAGCCAGTCTTAGCCCACTGAAACGTTATATGATAAAAGATCGAGACACTGTTACGATTTAAGAAGAGAGGGGACTACGGTTCCCTCTTAATTTATACTGGCATTTTATGCAAACTTCTCAGATTATTCAAAATCTTGAAAAAGAGATGAAAGCGTTTGATAGATTTTCTAAGAAAGTGTATAATAAAAGTAGCAATATAGAAGGAGAAGTCTCATGGCAGTTAAAGATTTCATGACCCGTAAGGTAGTTTATATCAGTCCAGATACGACTGTAGCACACGCAGCAGATTTGATGCGCGAGCAAGGTTTGCACCGTTTACCTGTTATCGAAAACGATCAATTAGTCGGATTGGTAACAGAAGGAACCATTGCGGAAGCCAGCCCATCTAAAGCAACCAGTCTCTCTATCTATGAGATGAATTATCTTCTGAATAAAACCAAAGTAAAAGATGTAATGATTCGAGATGTCGTGACGGTTTCTGGCTATGCTAGTCTAGAAGATGCGACCTACCTGATGCTGAAAAATAAAATTGGGATATTACCAGTCGTAGACAATCATCAGGTCTACGGCGTCATTACAGACCGCGATGTTTTTCAGGCTTTCTTGGAAATCGCTGGATACGGAGAAGAGGGGATTCGTGTTCGTTTCATTACAGAAAATGAAGTCGGAGTACTGGGGAAAATTGTAGCTCTAATTGTAGAGGAGGATTTAAATATTTCCCATACTGTCAACATTCCACGTAAGGATGGCAAGGTCGTCATCGAAGTTCAAATTGATGGAAAAATCGATTTGATTGCATTAAAGGAAAAGTTTGAAAAAGAAGGAATTCAAGTGGAGGAGATCACTCATACCTCTGCCAAAGTCCTTTAAACAAGAGGCTATAAAGCCTCTTTTCTTCTGCCATCAAAAGCGGTGAAAAGCAAAATATGGAAAGAAATGAGAGATTATGGTATAATAAAACGATATGAAAAGGAGTATCTATGGACATTTCAGAAATTCGTCAAAAAATTGACGCAAATCGTGAAAAATTAGCTTCTTTTAGGGGGTCTCTTTGACCTCGAAGGCTTAGAGGAAGAGATTGCCATCTTGGAAAACAAGATGACAGAACCTGATTTTTGGAACGATAATATCGCGGCCCAAAAAACGTCGCAAGAATTAAATGAATTAAAAAACACCTACAACACCTTCCGTAAAATGGAAGAGTTGCAGGATGAAGTTGAGATTTTATTGGACTTTTTAGCAGAAGACGAGTCAGTCCATGATGAACTGGTCGAACAGTTGACAGAACTGGATAAGATGATGACCAGCTACGAGATGACCCTTCTCTTGTCAGAACCTTATGACCATAATAATGCAATCTTGGAAATCCATCCAGGATCTGGTGGTACTGAGGCACAGGACTGGGGCGATATGTTGCTTCGTATGTATACTCGTTATGGAAATGCCAAAGGCTTTAAAGTAGAAGTCTTGGATTACCAAACTGGTGATGAAGCGGGTATCAAGTCTGTGACCTTGTCTTTTGAAGGACCCAATGCATACGGCCTACTTAAATCAGAAATGGGTGTTCACCGTTTGGTCCGTATTTCGCCATTTGACTCTGCTAAACGTCGCCATACTTCATTTACATCCGTAGAGGTTATGCCTGAGTTGGATGATACCATCGAAGTGGAGATTCGTGAAGATGATATCAAAATGGATACCTTCCGTTCAGGTGGTGCTGGTGGACAGAACGTCAATAAGGTTTCAACAGGTGTGCGTTTGACACACATTCCTACGGGAACTGTCGTCCAATCAACGGTCGATCGTACCCAGTATGGAAATAGAGATCGTGCCATGAAGATGTTGCAGGCTAAGCTCTATCAAATGGAGCAAGAAAAGAAAGCTGCGGAAGTTGATTCTCTTAAAGGTGAGAAAAAAGAAATCACTTGGGGAAGTCAAATCCGTTCATATGTTTTCACGCCTTATACTATGGTAAAAGATCACCGTACAAGCTTTGAAGTTGCTCAGGTAGATAAGGTGATGGATGGAGACCTTGATGGTTTTATCGATGCCTACCTCAAGTGGCGAATCAGCTAAGATAGAAAGGAACTCATATGTCAATCATTGAAATGAGAGATGTTGTCAAAAAGTATGACAATGGAACGACTGCCCTGCGTGGTGTATCTGTTACCATTGAATCAGGAGAGTTTGCCTATATCGTAGGACCTTCTGGGGCAGGTAAGTCAACCTTTATTCGAGCTTTATATCGAGAAGTAAAGATCGAAAAAGGAAGCCTATCAGTTGCAGGCTTTAATTTAGTTAAAATTAAGAAGAAAGATGTCCCACTACTACGTCGTAGTGTCGGGGTAGTCTTTCAGGATTACAAACTCTTGCCTAAGAAGACTGTTTATGAGAATATTGCCTATGCAATGGAAGTAATCGGTGAGAGCCGTCGCAACATCAAAAAACGTGTTATGGAAGTATTGGACCTGGTTGGTTTGAAACATAAGGTTCGCTCTTTCCCTAATGAACTCTCAGGTGGAGAGCAGCAACGGATTGCGATTGCGCGTGCGATTGTCAACAATCCTAAAGTATTGATTGCCGATGAGCCAACAGGAAACTTGGACCCAGATAATTCATGGGAAATTATGAATCTGTTGGAACGCATCAATCTCCAAGGTACTACTGTCTTGATGGCAACCCACAATAGCCAGATTGTAAATACCTTGCGCCACCGTGTCATTGCCATTGAAAATGGCCGTGTCGTTCGTGACGAAGCTAAAGGAGAATATGGATACGATGATTAGTAGATTTTTTCGCCATTTATTTGAATCGTTAAAAAGTTTAAAACGAAATGGCTGGATGACAGTAGCAGCAGTGAGTTCGGTTATGATTACCTTAACACTCGTTGCCCTGTTTGCATCTGTAATTTTTAATACAGCAAAACTGGCTACCGACATTGAAAACAACGTTCGGGTCATGGTTTACATTCGTAAGGATGTAGCTGATAACAGTGAAACGATTGAAAAAGAAGGTCAGACAGTTACCAATAATGACTACCACAAGGTCTATGATGCTTTGAAAGCTATGCCTGCTGTTAAGAGTGTTACCTTCTCAAGTAAAGAGGAACAGTACGAAAAACTGACGGAAACAATGGGTGACGATTGGAAGGTCTTTGAAGGGGATGCAAACCCTCTCTATGATG
Source organism: Streptococcus sp. GMD4S (assembly GCF_000296955.1). NCBI lineage: Bacteria > Bacillati > Bacillota > Bacilli > Lactobacillales > Streptococcaceae > Streptococcus > Streptococcus sp. GMD4S. The sequence continues at coordinate 31,433 of NZ_AJRE01000037.1, read as the reverse complement.
CCTATATCGTCGATACAAATTCTCCGAGTGATGTTAAAACGGTAGCTGAAGAAGCTAAGAAAATTGAGGGAGTATCAGAGGTTCAAGATGGTGGAGCCAACACTCAACGACTTTTTGAATTGGCTTCCTTTATCCGTGTTTGGGGATTGGTTATTGCAGGGCTCTTGATTTTTATCGCAGTCTTCCTCATTTCCAATACCATTCGTATCACCATTATTTCACGTAGTCGTGAGATTCAGATCATGCGTCTTGTAGGAGCGAAAAATGGCTATATCCGTGGTCCATTCTTGCTAGAAGGTGCTTTTATTGGCTTGCTCGGTGCAGCAATTCCTTCAGTCCTTGTATTCTTTGTTTACAATATGGTTTATCAATCGGTCAATAAATCTTTGGTAGGTCAAAACTTGTCAATGATTACGCCAGATGTGTTTATCCCTCTGATGACAGTCCTATTATTTATAATCGGAATTTTCATTGGTTCAATTGGTTCAGGGATTTCAATGCGTCGATTCTTGAAGATTTAGTTGGATTTAAATGCAAATTGCAGAACAAATCAGAAAAATAATACATATTTAAAAGAGAAGTTTTCGTAAACTTCTCTTTTTCCTTTCTAAAAATTAAAAAAATAGACAATTTTTTTATAAAAGCCTTTACAAAAAAAATAAAAGTGGTATAATTAATACATAACTAAATGCAAACGTTTTCGTAAAACGTTTGCCTAAATAAAATAAAGGAGATTTGAATGATGAAAGCTACATTCAAAAATGTCTTGTCTTTCGAATTTTGGCAAAAATTCGGTAAGGCTTTAATGGTGGTTATCGCCGTTATGCCAGCGGCGGGATTGATGATCTCAATCGGTAAATCAATCGTGATGATCGACCCAAACCTTGCTCCTCTAGTGATTACAGGTGGAATCCTTGAGCAAATTGGTTGGGGGGTTATCGGTAACCTTCATATCTTGTTTGCCCTTGCTATTGGGGGAAGCTGGGCAAAAGAACGTGCAGGTGGTGCATTTGCAGCCGGACTTGCTTTTATCTTGATTAACCGTATCACAGGTACTATCTTCGGTGTTACAGGTGATATGTTGAAAAACCCTGAAGCAATGGTTACTACCTTCTTTGGTGGTTCAATCAAGGTTGCTGACTACTTTATCAGCGTTCTTGAGGCACCAGCACTTAACATGGGGGTTTTCGTAGGGATTATCTCTGGTTTTGTTGGGGCAACAGCTTATAACAAATACTACAACTTCCGTAAACTTCCTGATGCCCTTTCATTCTTCAATGGTAAACGTTTCGTACCATTCGTCGTTATTCTTCGTTCAACTATTGCTGCAATTGTACTTGCTGCCTTTTGGCCAGTAGTTCAAACAGGTATCAACAACTTTGGTATTTGGATTGCCAACTCACAAGAAACTGCTCCAGTCCTTGCACCATTCTTGTATGGTACTTTGGAACGTTTGCTCTTGCCATTCGGTCTTCACCACATGTTGACAATCCCAATGAACTATACAGCTCTTGGTGGAACATACGAAGTGTTAACTGGTGCAGCAAAAGGAACACAAGTATTTGGTCAAGATCCGCTTTGGCTTGCTTGGGTAACTGACCTGGTTAACCTTAAAGGTTCAAATGCTGACCAATACCAACACCTTCTTACAACAGTCACTCCAGCTCGTTTCAAAGTTGGACAAATGATCGGTTCATTTGGTATCTTGATGGGTGTCATCGTTGCTATCTACCGCAATGTTGATGCTGACAAGAAACACCAATACAAGGGTATGATGATTGCGACAGCCCTTGCAACATTCTTGACAGGGGTTACTGAACCTATCGAGTATATGTTCATGTTCATCGCAACACCTCTTTACCTTGTTTATTCAGTAGTTCAAGGTGCTGCCTTTGCTATGGCAGATATTGTTCACCTTCGTGTCCACTCATTCGGTTCAATTGAATTCTTGACTCGTACACCATTGGCAATTAATGCTGGTATTGGTATGGATATCGTTAACTTTATCTGGGTAACTGTTCTCTTTGCGGTTATCATGTACTTCATTGCCAACTTCATGATCAAGAAATTCAACTACGCAACTCCAGGACGTAACGGAAACTACGAAACAGCTGAAGGGGCATCAGAAGAAGCAGCTCCTGGAACTCCAAAAGTTGCAGCAGCTTCTCAAGCCGTAAACATCATTAACCTTCTTGGTGGTCGTGCAAATATCGTAGATGTGGATGCATGTATGACTCGTCTTCGTGTAACTGTTAAAGACGCAGATCGCGTTGGTACTGAGGAACAATGGAAAGCAGAAGGAGCTATGGGTCTTGTCATGAAAGGACAAGGAGTCCAAGCTATCTACGGACCAAAAGCTGACGTATTGAAATCTGATATCCAAGATATCCTTGACTCAGGTGAAGTAATTCCTGAAACTCTTCCAAGTCAAATGACAGAAACTCAACAAAATACTGTACATTACAAGGGTGTAACTGAGGATATTTACTCAGTAGCTGACGGTCAAGTTGTTGCCTTGGAACAAGTGGAAGATCCAGTTTTTGCTCAAAAAATGATGGGTGATGGATTTGCAGTAGAGCCAGCAAATGGTAACATTGTATCTCCAGTTACTGGTACTGTATCAAGTATCTTCCCAACAAAACACGCTCTTGGTCTTGTCACTGACTCAGGTCTTGAAGTGCTTGTTCATATTGGTTTGGATACAGTAAGTCTTGAAGGAAAACCATTTACTGTTCATGTTTCTGAAGGACAAAAAGTGGCCGCTGGTGACCTTCTTGTCACAGCTGACTTGGATGCTATTCGAGAAGCAGGACGTAAAACATCAACAGTGGTTGTCTTTACAAATGGTGATGTCCTTAAATCAGTTAAATTAGAACAAACAGGTTCTCTTGCAGCTAAAACAGCAGTTGCTAAAGTAGAATTGTAATATACTTGAGGTTGGAAGCTGTTTTCCAACCTCTTGTTTTAGGAGAAAAGCATGAAATTTTTAACACTCAATACCCATAGTTGGATGGAGAAAGAAGCAGAAGAAAAATTCCAGCTCTTGCTCCAAGATATTCTTGATAAAGACTATGATTTGATTTGTTTCCAAGAAATCAATCAAGAAATGACTTCGCCTGAGGGAGAGGTTAACACTCACTATCAAGCTTTACCATCAGCAGAACCCATTCATCAGGATCACTATGTCCGACTCCTGGTCGAAAAATTGGCTGAGAAAGGGAAAAACTACTACTGGACTTGGGCTTACAATCATATTGGTTATGACCGCTACCATGAAGGTGTAGCTATCTTATCCAAAACACCTATCAAGGCGCGTGAGATTTTAGTATCAGATGTAGATGATCCAACGGACTACCATACTCGTCGCGTTGCCTTGGCTGAGACAGAGGTTGAAGGTAAGGAACTTGCTCTTGCAAGCGTTCATCTCTCTTGGTGGGATAAAGGTTTCCAAGAAGAATGGGCACGATTTGAGGCTGTACTAAAAGAGTTGAACAAACCTCTGATTTTAGCAGGTGATTTTAATAATCCAGCTGGTCAGGAAGGCTATCAAGCGATTTTAGCTAGCCCATTAGGATTGCAAGACGCGTTTGAAGTTGCGAAAGAAAGAAGTGGTAGCTATACCGTTCCACCAGAAATTGATGGTTGGAAAGGCAATACCGAGTCACTACGAATCGACTACGTCTTTACGACCAAAGAGTTAGAAGTAGAGAGTTTACAAGTAGTTTTTGATGGACAAAATAGTCCACAAGTCAGTGATCACTATGGTTTGAATGCTGTATTGACCTGGAAATAATGAAAGAGGTTGGAATCAGAGGTTCCAACCTTTTAATCTATTCGAATCTTTACTACAGGACTGAGACTCAAATGGGACTACTGCAATAGGATAAAATATGGTATAATTGAAAGGATAGAATCGAGGATAGTATGTCATTTAAGAAATTTCAATTTAAAAATTATATAGTAGAAGCCTTGGAGGAGTTAAAGTTTACGACTCCAACAGAGGTACAAGAAAAATTAATTCCTATTGTACTGGCAGGTCGTGATTTGGTGGGCGAGTCAAAAACTGGTTCAGGAAAGACTCATACTTTCTTGTTACCCATTTTCCAGCAATTAGATGAAACTAGCGATAGTGTGCAAGCAGTCATTACTGCTCCAAGTCGTGAGTTGGCTACTCAAATCTACCAAGCAGCTCGTCAGATTGCAGCTCACTCAGATGTCGAAGTTCGTGTGGTTAATTATGTAGGTGGTACGGATAAGGCGCGTCAGATTGAAAAACTTGCTAGCAACCAACCACATATCGTTATCGGAACGCCAGGTCGCATCTATGATTTGGTCAAATCTGGTGATTTAGCTATTCACAAGGCCAAGACCTTTGTCGTCGATGAAGCCGATATGACCTTGGATATGGGATTCTTGGAAACCGTTGATAAGATTGCAGGTAGCCTTCCAAAAGACTTGCAGTTCATGGTCTTTTCAGCAACTATTCCACAAAAATTGCAACCGTTCTTGAAAAAATACTTGTCAAATCCTGTCATGGAAAAAATCAAGACTAAGACAGTTATCTCAGATACGATCGATAATTGGTTGATTTCTACCAAGGGCCGTGACAAGAACGCTCAAATTTACCAGCTGACTCAGTTGATGCAGACTTATTTGGCAATGATTTTTGTTAACACAAAAACGCGTGCTGATGAGTTACATGCCTACTTGACTGCTCAAGGATTGAAGGTAGCTAAGATTCATGGAGATATTGCTCCTCGTGAACGCAAACGGATCATGAATCAGGTGAAAAATCTGGATTTTGAGTACATTGTTGCAACAGACTTGGCAGCGCGTGGAATTGACATTGAAGGGGTCAGCCATGTTATCAATGATGCCATTCCGCAAGACTTGTCTTTCTTTGTTCACCGTGTTGGACGAACTGGGCGCAACGGACTGCCTGGTACAGCTATTACCCTTTACCAGCCAAGCGATGACTCGGATATCCGCGAGTTGGAGAAATTAGGGATCAAGTTTATTCCTAAGATGGTCAAAGACGGAGAGTTCCAAGATACCTATGACCGTGATCGTCGTGCCAACCGTGAAAAGAAGCAGGATAAGCTTGATATCGAAATGATTGGCTTGGTTAAAAAGAAAAAGAAAAAAGTCAAACCAAGCTATAAGAAGAAGATTCAATGGGCGGTGGATGAAAAACGTCGCAAAACCAAGCGTGCTGAAAATCGTGCACGTGGCCGTGCTGAGCGTAAAGCCAAACGCCAAACATTTTAAGAACAAAATTGGAGCTGAATGGCTCCTTTTTTTAACTTCATTTTATGAATTTTTAAAAATACTGCAAAAAAAAATAAAAAGTGGTATAATGATAAGGTTATATAGTCCCGATAAGGTGGTAGAAAGATCTATTTTTCTTTCGAGTTGAAACCGTAGAGGATAAGATTTTTTACCAGTACTTTGTAACTCTATAACAATATTTTTTAAGGGGGGACATTTTTATGTCAGAACGTAAATTATTCACGTCTGAATCTGTATCTGAGGGGCATCCAGATAAGATTGCAGACCAAATTTCAGATGCGATTTTGGATGCTATTTTAGCAAAGGACCCAGAAGCGCACGTTGCTGCTGAGACAGCTGTTTATACTGGTTCTGTCCACGTTTTTGGTGAAATATCTACAAATGCCTATGTGGACATTAACCGTGTGGTTCGCGATACCATTGCAGAGATTGGCTATACCAATACAGAATATGGTTTTTCTGCGGAGACGGTAGGAGTACATCCGTCACTTGTTGAGCAGTCACCAGATATTGCTCAAGGTGTTAACGAAGCCTTGGAAGTTCGTGGGAATGCAGATCAAGATCCACTGGACTTGATTGGAGCTGGTGACCAAGGTCTCATGTTTGGATTTGCAGTAGATGAGACAGAAGAACTTATGCCATTACCAATTTCACTTAGTCACAAACTGGTTCGTCGTTTGGCGGAACTTCGCAAGTCTGGTGAAATCAGCTATCTTCGCCCAGATGCTAAATCACAAGTTACTGTTGAGTATGATGAAAATGACCGTCCAGTGCGCGTGGACACAGTCGTGATTTCAACTCAGCACGATCCAGATGTCAGCAATGAACAAATTCACAATGATGTGATTAGCAAGGTTATTAAAGAGGTGATCCCAGCTTCTTACTTGGATGAGCAAACAAAATTTTTCATCAACCCAACTGGTCGCTTTGTCATCGGTGGACCTCAAGGAGACTCCGGTTTGACTGGTCGTAAGATTATCGTGGATACTTATGGTGGCTACTCTCGTCACGGTGGTGGTGCCTTCTCTGGTAAGGATGCGACTAAGGTTGACCGCTCAGCCTCATATGCAGCTCGTTATATTGCTAAAAATATCGTTGCAGCAGGTCTTGCCAAGAAAGCAGAAGTTCAATTGGCCTATGCTATTGGTGTTGCGCAACCTGTTTCTGTCCGTATCGATACCTTTGGTACAGGAACAGTAGCTGAAAGCAAACTTGAGAAAGCGGCTCGTCAAATCTTTGACCTTCGCCCAGCAGGAATTATCCAAATGTTGGACCTCAAACGTCCAATTTACCGTCAAACAGCGGCATATGGACACATGGGACGTACAGATATTGACCTTCCATGGGAACGTTTGGATAAGGTAGATGCTTTGAAAGAAGCTGTGAAATAAAAATAAAAGATTGGTAGAAACTACCAATCTTTTTTTGCAAAAGAAAACCAGCTTATGGCTGGCTTTCTTATTTTGTAGGAATAGAAATTTCAATCAATTTATCTGAATAAAGCGTCTTGATATTAGCTTCATCGATATTATCTTTATCGATTTTGCGTTTCATGAAGAAATCTTGGATGGTTTCGATTTCCGGTTCACGAATAGCGCGGTGTTTGTTGGAAATGAGGATTTCATAGTGAAGCGGAGCTTGAGTGAAAATCACATCTGTGTTTCCAGCTGAATAGACTTCAACAAGCGTTGCGTCAGTGCTTTCTAATTGGCTTTTAACAAGTTGCGAGTGTGAATTAGTCGTGTTGATAAGCTTCATAATAGTTCCTCCGATTTTCTAACTCTATTATAGCACTTTTTGGATAAAATCGTGTATTTTAGTCAATTCCATGCTGGATTTTCCAAGCTTCAATTCCCCATTTGTGGCCACCACGTTTGAGTTTTTCTATTGCCTCATCAATAGGAAACCAAGCAATATGATTAAAGTCTTCTAAAGGTTTTTGTATTTTTTGGAAAGAAGTGGCTTCGTAGAGATAAGCTGGATTGTAGTAGTAGGTGTCACGGTGACGAGAGTAGAAATACTCATCAGCTTGTCCGAAATAGCTTCCAATTTCAGCAGTAAAACCGAGTTCTTCGATGAGTTCTCTCTTCAGTGCTTCTTGATGGTCTTCTCCCGCTTCAATCTCTCCACCTGGCAAGAACCAAGCACCATTGGGAGCTTGAACTAAAACGATTTGTTTTTTTTCAGGATCAGGAATAACTGCGTAAACACCATAGCGGTGCTGGTAGGTCACATTCTCTTTTTTTTCACCAAAAGTTGGGTTTGCCATTGCATTTTCCTCATTCTCTAGTATCTTTATTATTATCATAATGGACGAGGGGCTAGCTGTCAAGAATTTACAGTTATTTTAGTAAAAAAGGTGCAGAAATTGTTAGACTTCCTGCACCTGTTAGGTCGTTTTATTCTTCTATTTCAGAAGCAATCTCTTCTGTTTTCTCAGTTTTTTTGGCAGATTTGATTTGAATATTGCCATTGCTTGTCATAACTGCCTTGAGGTCTTTTTCACTTGGATTTTCAAGGTAGAAGTCTGTTATGGCATCCTCGATATGGTCTTGAATGGTACGGCGGAGTGGGCGTGCCCCCATTTTTGGATCATAACCTAAGTCAACCAACTTTTCCTTGACCTTGTCTGTCACATCGAGGTGGATATTGTTGCTAGAGAGGCGTTTATTGACATCCGCTAGCATGAGTTCGACGATTTGGAGAAGGTTGTCCTTGCTGAGAGGTTTAAATTCGATGATGCCGTCAAAACGGTTCATAAACTCTGGACTAAAGAAGTTACCGAGTTCACCGAGAACAGAGTTGGTACGTCCTTCACGAGCAGCTCCAAAACCAACGCTGGCTTCGGCCTTACCAGTACCCGCATTTGAGGTCATGATAATGATAGCATCCTTAAAGCTAACTGTGCGTCCTTGCCCATCAGTCAAACGACCATCGTCCAAGACTTGAAGGAACATGTGCATGACATCTGGGTGGGCTTTCTCGACCTCATCGAGAAGGATGAGTGAGTAAGGATTGCGACGAACTTTTTCCGTTAACTGACCAGCTTCATCATAGCCAACATAACCTGGAGGGGCACCGACTAATTTAGCCACACTGTGTTTTTCCATGTATTCACTCATATCAAAGCGAATCATGCTGTCAGCAGAGCCAAAGAGCTCAATGGCTAGTTGTTTAGAGAGTTCTGTCTTACCGACACCAGTTGGTCCGACAAAGAGGAAGCTTCCGATTGGCCGGTTAGGAGTTCCAAGTCCAACACGATTACGACGGATGGCTTTGGCAATCTTATCGACAGCTTCATCTTGACCTATAACATGGGCCTTGAGGTCGTCTGCTAGATGGATAAGCTGAGACTGTTCTTTTTCTTTGAGTTCTCCAACAGGGATATTGGTTTTCTGCTCAATGATATGTTCGATTGTTTTCTCGGTGATGATTGGAGTATCCTGATCGGTCACCTTGTTTTTCTGCATTTCCTTGTACTTGGCAATCTGATCGCGGAAATAAGCAGCCTTTTCAAAATCTTCCTCTCGTGTAGCTTGAGCCTTGAGATTTTCAGCCTCAATCAAGCGCTGATCAATCACTTTAGGATCAACAAAGTTCAGTGTCAGATTCATCTTAGAACCAGCTTCATCCAACAGGTCAATAGCCTTGTCTGGCAAGAAGCGGTCTTGGATATAGCGATTGGATAGATTTGCAGCAGCTTCTATAGCCGCATCAGTATACTTGACGTGATGGTAGTCTTCGTATTTCTTTTGAACCCCTTTGAGGATGGTAATGGTTTCTTCGACAGTTGGTTCATCTACCTTGACAGGTTGCATACGTCGCTCTAGGGCGGCATCTTTTTCAATGATGCGGTATTCATTGAGAGTAGTGGCTCCGACCATTTGCAATTCACCACGGGCAAGGGCTGGTTTGAGGATATTTCCTGCATCCATATTGCCATCGCCAGCAGATCCTGCACCAACAATTTCATGGATTTCATCGATAAAGAGGATGATGTCCTCGCGTTTGCGGATTTCTTCCATGAGTTTTTGCATACGTTCTTCAAATTGGCCTCGAATCCCTGTTCCTTGGACTAGACTGACCACATCCAGACGGATGACCTGCTTGCCTTGGAGTTTATGGGGGACATCGCCATCGACAATCTTCTGAGCTAGACCTTCCACAACAGCTGTTTTACCAACACCTGGTTCTCCGATAAGGACAGGATTGTTCTTGGTTCGACGGTTGAGGATTTCGATAACACGGATAATCTCCTCATCTCGACCGATAACAGGGTCAATATCTCCCCGACGAGCAATCTCAGTAATATTGATACCATATTCCTCTAGGAGTCCTTTTTCTTGGCTAGGAGGTGTTTGAAGTGGGCCACGGTTTTGAGGTCCATAACCACCGTTTCCTCCATATCCCCCACCAGATTGAGTTGGAGGGACGTTATTAGAAGAAGGTTTGAAATTGTTCAAATCATTGAAAAAGTCGCCGAAAGGATCAAAGTCATGATTGTTTAAGTCAGTCATTCCTTTAAAGAGGGTATTATTTGGATCTGTTTTGATAATTTTATAGCAATTTTGACAGAGATCAATTTGCTTTTGCTGTCCATTGATATTGGTATACAGATGAATTGTTGAGTCGTTTATTTTACAGTTTTGACAGAGCATACATCTACCTCATTTCATTCTTATTCTTGGTCTAAGAAAAAGGTCAAGAATAGTCAAAGTTTTATACTCTCATTATAGCATGATTAAGGTGTAAAGCAAGTAAAAAGATTGGGAAGTGGTCGTTTTTAAAAGAGGGATTCATGGAGAATCCAGCGACATTGAAGGTAAGAAAAAATCCCATTTGTGGTGACAAAAAGGATTCTCATTTATCGGGCCTTACTGCCCGTTGTTTTTATATTAGTAAAGGAGTTCGTAGATCTCCATTGCAATCAAATCAATGCTATCAAAGGTATAAGTTTCACGAGCTTCTACATCGCGAAGGGTGAAGAGTGATCCATTTTCTTCGTCGTGGCTGTATGCAACTTCTGCGACAACAACACCTTCACGTTCAAAATTACGTTTTAGATTTCCACCATCTTTTGTCATTGCTTCTAGGCGGTTAATGATTCTAACCAAATGTGATTCCATTTTGATTCTCCTCCATTTCTTATCGTTTCTATTTTACCATAAACAAGAGGTAGTTGACTAGAAAAAAACTGTGATTTCTCTCTATTTCTCCATTCTATCAAGTTAATTGTTAAAATTAGGGAAAAAGGATTGAATTTTAATTCAATTCATGTTATAATCATACAATCTAATACATAGAAAGTTGATTGAATATGAATTTTTCTTTTTTACCAAAGTATTTACCATATTTTAACTATGGTGCTCTGATTACCGTATTGATTTCCATCCTTGTTGTCTGCTTAGGGACCATTATAGGTGTGTTACTGGCCTTTGCTCAGCGATCACGCTTTAAACCGCTCGTTTGGTTTGCGAATGTGTATGTTTGGATCTTCCGTGGTACTCCGATGATGGTTCAGATTATGATTGCCTTTGCTCTTATGCATATCAATGCTCCGACTATCCAAGTGGGAATTTTAGGAGTTGATCTTTCTCGTTTGATTCCTGGTATTCTGATTATTTCTATGAATAGTGGAGCTTACGTTTCAGAAATTGTTCGTGCGGGGATCAATGCGGTTCCTAAAGGGCAGTTAGAGGCTGCTTACTCTCTTGGTATTCGTCCGAAAAATGCCATGCGTTATGTCATTTTGCCACAAGCTATCAAAAATATTCTTCCAGCTCTAGGAAATGAATTTATCACCATTATCAAGGATAGTTCCCTCTTGTCGGCGATTGGGGTGATGGAGTTGTGGAATGGTGCAACGACAGTAGCAACAACAACTTATTTACCGTTGACTCCCCTTTTATTTGCAGCCTTTTATTACTTGATTATGACCTCTGTTTTGACAGTGGCGTTGAAAGCATTTGAAAAACATATTGGACAAGGAGACAAGAAATAATGACAGAAACCTTGATTAAAATTGAAGAACTACATAAGTCTTTTGGGAAAAATGAAGTTTTAAAAGGCATCAACCTTGAGATTAAACGAGGAGAAGTTGTGGTCATTATCGGTCCGTCAGGGAGCGGGAAATCAACCCTCCTTCGTTCGATGAATCTACTTGAAGAAGCAAGTAAAGGTAAGGTTATCTTTGAAGGAGTTGATATCACAGATAAGAAAAATGACCTTTTTGCCATGCGTGAAAAGATGGGTATGGTATTCCAACAATTCAACCTCTTTCCCAATATGACAGTGATGGAAAATATCACTTTGTCACCAATTAAAACCAAAGGTGAAAGCAAGGAAGTTGCGAAGAAAAGAGCACAGGAACTGTTAGAAAAAGTTGGCTTGCCAGATAAGGCAACGACCTATCCACAGAGTTTGTCAGGTGGTCAGCAACAACGGATTGCTATCGCACGTGGACTGGCAATGGAGCCAGATGTTTTGCTCTTTGATGAGCCGACTTCAGCCCTAGACCCTGAGATGGTTGGAGAAGTTCTAGCTGTTATGCAAGACCTTGCCAAGTCAGGGATGACCATGGTGATTGTGACTCATGAAATGGGCTTTGCGCGTGAGGTAGCAGACCGTGTTATCTTTATGGCGGATGGAGTTGTTGTCGAAGATGGAACACCAGAGGAGATTTTCGATCAAACAAAAGAACAACGGACCAAGGAATTTTTGAGTAAGGTTTTGTAATACCTCATTTTTAGAAGAAATGGAGTAGGCATCATGGCTTCCAGTAAAGAATATTTAAATTTTATTCTCGAACAGCTATCAGAGCTAGAGGAGATGAGTTATCGTCCAATGATGGGAGAGTATATCCTTTATTATCGTGGGAAGATTATTGGGGGAATCTATGATAATCGTCTGTTACTGAAGCCTGTGAAGCTGGTCATGGATCAACTGGGACAGACTAGGCTTGAACGTCCTTATGAAGGAGCTAAGGAGATGATTTTGATAGAAGACATTGAAGATAAATCATGTCTAATCAGATTAATCAAGGAGATGTATGAAGTCTTACCGGCTCCAAAAGTCAAAAAGAAAGCATAACAAGTTTACCTAGTATAAATAGGCATAAAAGCTCGATAAGGGCTTTTTCTTATAGTTTCAGACTATAGGGTCCATTAGGCAAGAAGTGTTAGGATGGCGAGTTATTTTTTGATATAATAGAGGATATTTGATAGAAAAGAGAAGAGATATGGCTCAGATTATCGATGGGAAGGCTCTTGCGGCTAAGTTACAAGGACAGTTGGCTGAGAAGACGGCTAAACTAAAAGAAGAAACAGGTCTAGTTCCAGGATTGGTAGTGATTTTGGTGGGGGACAATCCTGCCAGCCAAGTCTACGTTCGCAATAAGGAACGGTCAGCTCTCGCTGCTGGCTTCCGTAGTGAAGTCGTGCGAGTTCCAGAGACCATTACCCAAGCGGAATTGTTAGACTTGATTGCCAAATACAATCAAGATCCAGCTTGGCATGGGATTTTGGTTCAATTACCTTTGCCAAAACATATCGATGAAGAGGCAGTTTTATTAGCCATTGACCCCGAAAAAGACGTGGATGGTTTCCATCCCCTAAACATGGGTCGTCTATGGTCTGGTCATCCGGTTATGATTCCTTCGACACCTGCAGGAATTATGGAGATGTTTCATGAATATGGGATTGATCTAGAAGGTAAAAATGCGGTTGTTATCGGTCGTTCAAATATCGTTGGAAAACCGATGGCCCAACTTCTTTTAGCCAAGAATGCGACTGTGACCTTGACCCACTCACGCACCCATCATCTTGCTAAGGTTGCTGCTAAGGCGGATATTCTTGTGGTTGCAATCGGTCGTGCTAAGTTTGTGACAGCTGACTTTGTCAAACCGGGAGCGGTTGTCATTGACGTTGGGATGAACCGAGATGAAAATGGCAAGCTTTGTGGAGATGTTGATTATGATGCTGTTGCACCACTTGCTAGCCACATCACACCTGTACCGGGTGGAGTTGGTCCTATGACGATTACCATGCTAATGGAGCAAACCTATCAGGCAGCGCTTCGAACACTAAACGAGGACTAGGAAGATGAAATTCGTATTTGACCTGGATGGAACGCTATCTTTTGACTACATGACCATAGATGAGGAGATTCAGCAGGTTCTTTTAAAGGCTGAAGATTATGGGCATGAGCTTGTGTTTGCCTCAGCCCGCTCTTATCGGGATTGCTTGGGTTTATTAGGACCTGAACTCAGCCAGCGCTTGGTCATAGGGTTGAATGGTGGCGTGGCCTATCATCTGGGGAAGGCTATCTTCGAAAGAAATCTCGATGCTAGAGTGTATCAGGCGCTAGTGGATTATTGCCAGACTTATAATCTCCCTTTCTTTGTAGATGATTGCTTTGATTATAGTGGTCAGATTGTAGAGAAGATTCCATTTATTTCCAGTGTGGATCCCCTAAAGGTGGCTCGTCATCAGAAACTCGAGGACTTGGGGACTCCGATTAAGGTAGTCGTTTATATGGGTGACCACGAGGATTTGCTTGATGATCTGCTTGGTCAGCTAGAAAGACTAGGACAGGCTCATCTCTCCTATCATGCACATGAAAAGTGCCTTTATGTTAATCCCTTGGATACTCATAAGGCGACAACTGTTGAAAAGTTGTGTGGGGAGAACTTCATCGCTTTTGGAAATGACCAAAACGATATTGAACTGTTTAAGACGTCTCTCTATTCTGTCCAGATTGGAGATTTTACTGGTCTTACTCCATATGCAGATGAAACGTTAGAGCTAAAAGGAGCTCCTTCTCTAGCAGTAGCAGCCAAAATCTTACAGACCTTTGCGGAATTTAAGGGAAAATAGTGTAGAAGGAGGTTCGCCTTCTTTTTATGTAGAGTAATGCAGTCTATAAACTATAAATTTGAAGTTTGAAAAAGATATTAATGGAATTCAATTTGTAGTAGAAAGAGTCTAGAACCGAAAGCTATTTTCATTGCAACTATTCCTTTTAAATGACCCCTTCTTATATATCATTTTATTGGGTTAAATTAATGGAAAATAATTGCAATTTAAGGTGCCTTTTGATATATTTAATATATAAAATACATTATAAAACTTGGTACTTGTTTGTGTATTCAGAAGGAGGTTATTTTTTAAAATAAAGTAAACGCTTACTTTGTATCAAGAAAAAGAAATGAGGATTTTAATGAACAAAAGACTTTTTGATAAACGTTGTCATTATAGCATTCGTAAATTTGCAATAGGTGCGGCATCTGTAATGATTGGGGCTAGTATATTTGGTATTTCTGCTGTACAAGCTGAGGAGGTGGATTCATCCAATGCTAAAACAGAAGAAACAACTGTTCATCAAGCTCAACCTTTAGATAAGCTTCCCGATGATGTGGTAGCTGCTATTGCAAAGGCTGATGAGAATGGTGGGCGTGAGTTTGTAAAACCAAAAGCTGAATCGGCAGAAGACAAAGTGACTAAGGATACAGAACCTACTAACGAGAGTAGTCGTGAATTGGTTAGTCCTAAAGGGGAAACTCCAAATAAAGTAGAAGAAGGAACTAAGGTTGAGGACAAACAGAAATCTGAAGAGGCAAAGCCAAAGCCTGTTGAATCTGCAGTAAAAGCTGGAACAGAAGTAAAAGAGGATTCTAAAAAAACTTCTGAAAAGGACCAAGTGAAAGCAGACACAGAGATCAAATCTTCTTCTGAAAAATCGCAAGTGCTGTCTAGAGAGTCAAACAAAGCCGAAGTTGAAAAGGAAAAACAGCTATTATCGGAACGAAAACAAGATTTTAATAAAGATTGGTATTTTAAACTAAATGCCCAAGGAGATTTTTCAAAAAAAGATGTGGATGTTCATGATTGGTCTAAATTGAATCTTCCTCATGATTGGAGTATTTATTTTGACTTTGATCACAAATCTCCCGCGCGTAATGAGGGTGGCCAGTTAAATGGTGGAACAGCTTGGTATCGTAAGACTTTCACATTAAATGAAGCTGACAAGAATAAGGATGTTCGTATCAATTTTGATGGGGTTTACATGGATTCAAAAGTCTATGTAAATGGTAAATTTGTCGGACATTATCCAAGTGGCTATAATCATTTTTCATATGATATCACAGAATTTTTAAACAAGGATGGTAGTGAAAATTCAATTACTGTTCAAGTGACCAATAAGCAACCAAGTAGTCGTTGGTATTCAGGAAGTGGGATTTATCGTGATGTAACCCTGAGTTATCGTGATAAAGTCCATGTTGCCGAAAATGGTAATCATATCACTACTCCAAAACTTGCTGAGCAAAAAGAAGGGAATGTTGAAACACAGGTTCAAAGTAAGATTAAAAATACGGATAAGAAGGCTGCTAAAGTCTTTGTGGAACAACAAATTTTTACTAAGGAAGGTAAGGTTGTTTCAGAATTAGTCCGCTCTGAAACGAAGAATTTAGCAGAAAATGAAACTGCAGATTTCAGACAAACAATCCTAGTTAATAAACCAACTCTTTGGACGACAAAAAGTTATCATCCTCAACTGTATGTGTTGAAAACAAAGGTTTATAAAGAAGGTCAACTAGTTGATGTAACAGAAGATACATTTGGTTACCGTTATTTCAATTGGACTGCTGAGGAAGGTTTCTCTCTGAATGGTGAACGCATGAAATTCCACGGAGTAAGTATTCACCATGACAATGGAGCCTTGGGGGCAGAAGAGAATTATAAGGCTACCTATCGTAAATTAAAACTCTTGAAAGATATGGGGGTTAACTCTATTCGAACAACCCACAATCCAGCGAGTCCTCAGTTGCTTGATGCTGCAGCTAGTTTAGGTCTCTTGGTTCAAGAGGAAGCTTTTGATACTTGGTATGGTGGCAAGAAGACTTACGACTATGGACGGTTCTTTGATCAAGATGCAACTCATCCGGAGGCTAAGAAGGGTGAGAAGTGGTCTGATTTTGATCTCAGAACAATGGTAGAACGTGATAAGAACAATCCGTCTATCGTCATGTGGTCTCTTGGAAATGAGGTAGAGGAGGCAAATGGTAGTCCTCGTTCTATCGAGACAGCTAAACGTCTGAAGGCTATTATCAAGGCGATTGATACTGAACGTTATGTCACCATGGGTGAAAATAAATTTAGTCGTGCAGCGACAGGTGATTTCTTGAAACTCGCAGAAATCATGGATGCTGTCGGTATGAACTATGGTGAACGTTTTTATGATGCGGTTCGTAGTGCTCATCCAGACTGGCTCATTTATGGTTCTGAAACCTCTTCAGCTACTAGAACGCGTGATTCTTATTATAACCCTGCTCAAATCCTTGGACATGACAATCGTCCAAATCGTCACTATGAACAATCTGACTATGGTAATGACCGTGTTGGATGGGGAAGAACAGCTACTGAATCATGGACTTTTGACCGTGATCGTGCTGGCTATGCTGGACAATTTATCTGGACAGGAATTGACTATATTGGAGAACCGACTCCATGGCATAACCAAGATAGTACACCTGTCAAGAGCTCTTACTTTGGTATTATTGATACAGCTGGTTTACCAAAGAATGATTTCTACCTTTACCGTAGTGAATGGTATAGTGCTAAAGAAAAGCCAACTGTTCGCATTTTACCACATTGGAACTGGACTGAAGAGACCCTTAAGGAACGCAAGATGCTGGTTGATGGAAAGGTTCCGGTTCGTACCTTCTCAAATGCTGCAAGCGTCGAATTGTTCTTAAATGGAGAGTCACTTGGTAAAAAGGAATTTACTAAGAAAACGACAGAAGATGGACGTCCATATCATGAGGGGGCTAAACCAAGTGAATTGTATCTTGAGTGGCTTGTGAAATACCAACCAGGTACACTGACTGCGATTGCTCGAGATGAAAATGGGAATGAAATTGCGCGTGATAGTGTGACAACTGCTGGGGAGCCAGCAAGAGTTCGTCTGACTAAAGAAGAGCATGTTATCACTGCAGATGGAAAAGACCTATCCTACATCCATTACGAAATTGTTGATGGTGATGGGAATGTGGTTCCAACAGCTAACAATCTTGTTCATTTCAATCTTCATGGTCAGGGACAAATCGTTGGTGTGGATAATGGAGAACAAGCTAGTCGTGAACGCTACAAAGCTCAAGCAGATGGAACATGGCAAAGACGTGCTTTCAATGGTAAAGGGGTTGTCATTGTAAAATCAACAGAAAAAGAAGGTAAATTTACTCTTTATGCAGATTCTGCTGGTTTAACTTCTGATAGCGCAACAGTCGCAACTGTGTCTGGTAAGAAAGAAAACCGTCACTTTGTAGCCTTTGCTCCTGTAAAAGCAACAACTGACGTGACAACAAATCCTGAATTGCCTCAAACAGTAACAGCTATTTATAGTGACGGTAGTGTTGAGGAAAAGACTGTAACTTGGGAAATGCCATCTGACTTGCTTACAAGCGCAGGTGAGAAAAAAGTATCTGGACGTGTAGAAGGTTTAGAAACTAAAGCTGAGGCACTTGTTAAAGTGATTGCTTTAGATAGATGGTTACCAAAAGTTGCTACAGTCCCAGTTGGAACGAATGCGGCTGATTTGGATAAAACGGTCACAGCTGTTCTGACAGATGGTAGCTTGATTGATACTGATGTTGTTTCTTGGACCTTGAAAGACCCTGCTGCTTTGAACAAGGAAGGTGGACGTACGGAGGCTACTGGTAAATTGGTAGATGACGACCGTGAAGTGACTGCAACCTTTATCGCAAGTAGTAAGGAAACAACAAGTAGCATTACAGGACTTACTGTTGGGGATAAAGCTCTTGAGAATTTTGAGTCTGGCAAGACCTATTACCGTGTATCCCTTCCTTACACTGCAACTATTCCAAGTGTTGGAGCTCAGACTACCGGATATCAAGTAACTGTTCAGCAAGCTTCTGCTGATAATGGTTATCAGGCTTCTCTCTTCTTGAGTGACCAAAAGGGTGACTTGGTTCAAACTTACTTAATTCAGTTTGTGAAGGAAGCTCCTGCTTTGAAACGTTTGGAAGTGGTTGTAGAAGGAAAAGAAACTGCCACTGAAGATCAAGTATTAACTTATCACGTCATTGGTCGTTATGAGGATGGTTCACAAACAGAGTTTTCGGCTTCAGATATTCACTTAGAAGCTAAATCATCTGATGGGGGACATCTTGAGGTGAATGGTCAGAATCTATTGCTCTATACTAAGGGAAGAGTGACTTTGACACCTCGAATCGATAATCAAACAGAGAAAACAGAATCTGTAACCACTGAAGTGGTGATTAAAGAAAATAAAGTCAGCAAGAAGATTGTGAAACTTCATCCTGTGTCTGTTTCTACAGATATCAATCAGCAACCGAATCTACCTAAAGAAGTTGGAGCAGAATTTGATAAGGGCTTGCCACGCAAAGTATCTGTAGCTTGGGATAAGGTAGATGAAAAAGAGTTGGGGCACTATCATAGCTTTACGCTTAAAGGACATGTGGAAGGCACAGATATTGAAGCTCAAGCGACTGTAACGGTTGAAGGATTGCAAGTTGCAGAGGAAATCAGTCTCACAGTACCTAAGGGTGAGACGGTTCAATTGCCAGCCAATGTCCGGGCTTACCATTCTAACGGAACAACTATCTACAAAGATGTTGTTTGGGATCAGGTTCCAGCCAACTTTAGTCAAACTGAAGGGGTCTATGAAATCAATGGTCGTTTAGTAGGTAGCAATCTGACAACTAAAGCTCATGTTCGAGTATCTAGTCAAGTGGTTGCTGGAAATAATATCTCTAAACAATGGACAGGTTCACAATTACCAGCTGCCATTGTATCCAATACAGGAGGAGATGACACAGCCAACACCTTGAACGATTTGACTGTATCAAGAACGCCATCAGATGCTAAAAATAGATGGACTACTTGGAGAACAAATACTGATAATGACTGGGCTTCTATCTTATTTGGTAATTCAGGAGACTTGACGAAGCGTTTTGTCAACAATTTGTCGGTTGATTTCTATACTGATGGAGCAATTGGTCTTCCAAAAGAATATGTAGTTGAATATTATGTAGGTAAAGAAATTCCAGATTTACCAAGTGATGTCAGTCATGCGCAACGAGATAGCAATCATCCATTTAATAATCCAGACAATTGGAAAGCAGTTGAAAACTTACATGCTCCAAGTCAGCTGTCTGCAACTCAAACCAATCACTTCACATTTGACAAGGTCGAAACCTACGCTGTTCGTATTCGAATGAAGAAAGCAGATGGAACATCAGGTGTTGGTCTGACAGAGCTAACTGTGCTTGGAAACAAGGTCTTAAGTGAAACAAGTTCAGAGATTTCTATCAAGGTAGATGGCAAGGATCTTGAACATTTTAATCCATCTAAGACAGATTACTATATTCCTCAATCTAGCAAAGAAATCACAGCAACAGCTAGCAATAATGGTTTGGTAACAGTTGTTCCTGCAACAAGTCCAAAAGGTGCAACACGTCTCATCTTGAAAGCAGAAGATGGTACGGTGTTGAAAGAATATCGAATTTTCCGCAATGATGAGAGAGAAACTAGTCAACCTCTTGCTGCAGAAAACAGTGCTAAAATCTTGAATGTTGGAGATGCTCTTCAACTTCCTTCAGAAGTCACTGTTTATTACCCAACTTCAACTACTTGGACTACAGATAAACTGGCAGTGAAATGGGATGCTATTCCTGAACATGCAACAGAGCATGAGGGAACATTTGAAATTACCGGTCATGTCATTGGTACAAATCTAACGACTAAAATGCAGGTGACAGTTGTTTCTAAAGGAAATCAAGTCATTTCAGAAAATCCAAGCAACAATGAAACGGATTCTAAAGCCTTTGCTTCGACAACGAACGATACACAAGCAGCTTCACATGATCGAATTTTCTATATCAATGATGGAAAATACAATGAAGATGGACGTTGGACAAACTGGTCTCGTACTCCGAAAAATGAAGAAACTTCTGTCGGACTACTCTTTAAGAAGGACGGTAAAATTGCCACCCAATCTATTGGAAAAGTAGCTATTCAGTTCTTTAAAGATAGTGGAACAGATGCCCCAGAGAAAATGGTTCTAGAAAGATATATTGGCCCTGCCTTTACAGAACCAAGTACGATTTCTCGTTATGAAGAAAATGCTGACCATCCATTCAACAAGGCAGAAAATTGGGCACCTATTCCTTACAAAGCTTCTGGAGAATTAGTAGCTGGTAAACCAATCGAGTTTAATTTTGATCCGGTTCAAACGACAGCAATTCGTGCTCGCATGACTCGTAAGGCTACTACCAATGGTCTTGCACTTGTAGAATTTACAGCCTACTCTGCAGGCAAGGGAGCAGAAGTGGAAGCACCATCAGCGACTATTTCGATTGACGGAAAAGCATTGGAAAACTTTGATCCAAATGTGACAGATTACACTCTAACAACAATGGGTTCAAAACCAAAAGTCACTGCAACAACTAGTGGACATGGAGTAGTTACAGTTGTGGATTCTGGAAATGCCAATCTTCCAACACTGGTTCGTCTTGTTTCCAAAGATGGAAATCTGGTGAAAGAATATCGTTTACACTTTAAGTCTACCTTCCAAACAACACCAACAGAAGGCGTTAAGAACTTAGTAGCAGAAACTCCAAGTTTGGAAATTGAAAAGACTCCGCTTCCGTTTAAAGAAGTTATTCGTGAAAACCCTGAACTTGCTCAAGGTCAACGTCGTATCGTTTCTGAAGGACAAGATGGAGAAAAAGTTGACTATATTCAAGTTTTGGGTACTACTAGAAGTCTTGTTCATTCTGAAGAAAGAAAGGCTCAGGATCGCATTGTTGAAGTAGGAGTGAAAGCATCTATTTCAAGTAGTAAAGGCGAGGAGCCTGCTCCAGTCAATGAAGTTCCAGAATTCAAAGGAGGTGCTAACTTTGTAGAAGCAGCAGTAAATGAAGTTCCAGAATACACAGGAATTCTAGCCACAGTAGGAGATCAAGCAGTACCAAGTGTTGAGAAACCTGAATTTAAGGGTGGCGTTAATGCTGTAATGGCTCTAGAACATAAACTTCCAGAGTACCGTGGTATTCTAGCTACAGTAGGTAATCAACCAGCACCGACAGTAGAAAAACCAGAGTTTAAACTAAGTTCGTTAGAAAAAGCTCAGACCCCAGAAACACCAGTTCAAGTTGCCAAGGAAGACAAGAGATTGCCAGAAACTGGTGAAAAACAGTCAGAAACAGCTGTTTTCTTGGCAGGTGTTACCTTGGCCTTGTCAGCAGCTTTATTAACTGCAAAACTCAAAGAAGATTAGTCTCAGCGTCTAATGACATCCTATTTGTAGATATTAGTCGATGATTAAAAATTGGTTTCTTTTTCAACTATTGTAAGTTGATGGCATCTAAAAACTGGAGAAGACAATCATGGTCTTCTCCAGTTTTATATAGGTGTAAGCAAGAGAGGTGAATTGTACCCCAAAAGTTAGACAGAAAAATAGTAATCCAAATTGCAAGGTGTGTACCTTTTTGTTGTATAATGGAGTGAGGTGATTAGATGATTTTAAAAATTTATAATGGAGAATATAGTTTACAATGGGATGGAATATACTACTTAGCACTAATTGATTATCCAAATATTCAAGAGTGGGAATTAGAAAAAATTGCTAAATTTATAGCTTACGAAAAACTTCATAAACGTCAAACAAGTATTGAGTGTGCTGATTCTTGTTTAAAAGAAGAAATTTTAGATTACATCTGTCAGCAACCCTTTCTGCCACCATTTACCCCTACAGATAAAAGAGTAGCCTCGACTTATGATCTACATAAGAGGCTAGTGACTTCAGACTACTGTAGCCATACTACGACTATAGATGCAGCGATTTCTATTTTTAAAACAGGTCAGCTCTTATCTGCTATGAAAGCCTTTAGGCGAGATGCTGAGGAGTTGGTTTTGGATAGTCGAAATGCTGCATCTGATCCGAAAGATTATTTTGACTATGTTATGTTAGGATGGTCAAATACAAGTTCTGGTTATCGATTGGCGATGGAACGTTTATTAGGTCGAGCTCCTTCAGAGAAAGAATTACAAGATAAGTTTATTCCTGGAGTAAGTTTTCATTTTATCTATACAGATTTGATTAAAGTTCCTGGTTATATTTTTGATGGTTACCATGCTGTAAAAATTAAGGACATGCTTAATTTATTAAGTGAGTTGTATATTTGCATTATTCCAACTCATAATAAGTGCCAATTTGAAAATATTATTCCAACTAAAATACAAGATAGGGTGCGTTATCTTGACTATGATGGAGAAGACTTAGAAGAGTGGACTAAGAAAGTCTATCAAGTTGTTTTAAAACAATCAGATAAAGGATAGTTGAGGAAAAAACGATGAAAGTGATTGATCAAACTTTATTAGAAAAAGTCATTATTGAACGTTCTCGTCATAGCCATAAGGGAGATTACGGACGTCTGCTCTTACTGGGAGGGACTTATCCTTATGGGGGAGCTATCATCATGTCAGCCATTGCAGCTGTCAGAAGTGGGGCAGGGTTGGTGACTGTTGGCACGGATAAGGAGAATATCTCAGCCCTGCACAGCCATTTACCTGAAGCAATGGCTTTTTCTCTAAAGGATAAAGCATTACTAAAAGAACAGTTGGAAAAGGCAGAAGTTGTCTTGTTAGGTCCGGGTTTGCGAGAGGATGCATTTGGAGAAGAACTCGTAAAACGAGTTTTTGACAGTCTCAGAAAAGACCAGATTTTGATTGTAGACGGCGGTGCTTTGGGCATCTTAGCAAAAGGTCATTTGCCATTTCCATCTAGTCAGCTCATTCTTACTCCCCACCAAAAGGAATGGGAAAGACTGTCTGGTATAGTTCTTGAACATAAAAATACAGAGACGACTGCTAGGGCTCTTTCTTCTTTTCCTCAAGGAACAATTCTAGTTGAGAAGGGTCCAGCGACTCGTATCTGGAAAGCTGGCAAACCTGAATACTATCAACTGGAGGTTGGAGGTCCCTATCAAGCAACCGGTGGGATGGGAGATACTTTGGCTGGGATGATTGCAGGTTTTGCAGGTCAGTTTCCACATGTCAATCTCTATGAACGCGTAGTAGTAGCGACCCATCTGCACTCAGCCATTGCTCAAGAACTAGCTCAAGAAAACTACCTTGTCTTGCCAACAGAAATTAGCAAGCTCCTCCCCAAAACAATGAAAAAAATATCTCAAAAAGGCAGCTAATACCTTGGTTGTCTTTTTATGTTGATGTAGCTTTGTTGATAAGGTTTTCAAATACCTCAGAACCAGCGACCAACTGCAGAACTTGCGTGAAATTCTCACTTTTAAGGTCTTGATTTTTAGTCAAACTAGCAATTAAAGCGAGATTGTTATCAAAGTTGAGGGATGTCAAATCATGCTTTTTTTGATATAATTTTTAATGATGAATGCGAGAAATGATCGGTATGTGGTCGTTGATTTAGAGGCGACCAGCACCGGAAGCAAGGCAAAAATTATTCAAGTAGGCATTGTGGTGATTGAGAATGGCGAGATCGTCGATCAGTATGCGACTGATGTCAATCCTCACGAACCCTTGGATTCTCATATCAAAGAATTAACAGGTCTAACCGATCAACGCTTGGCTGCGGCACCAGAATTTTCTCAGGTGGCTGGAAAAATTTTTGAATTGGTTAAGGACGGTATTTTTGTTGCGCACAATGTACAGTTTGATGCTAACCTTCTTGCAGAATTCCTCTTTTTTGAAGGATATGAATTGCGCACACCGCGGGTGGATACTGTTGAGTTAGCCCAAGTTTTATATCCTCAGTTTGAAAAATACAATCTAGGTATCCTTTGTCAAGAGTTGGGAATTGAACTAGAACAAGCCCACGCTGCCCTGTCTGATGCTCAGGCAACAGCTGAACTCTTGCTTTACATGCGTCAAAAACTTTTTGAGTTACCAAAAGGGCTTTTAGAAAGCTTGTTAGACCTTGCAGACAACCTTCTCTATGAAAGTTATCTGGTGATTGAGGAGGTTTACCAGCAGCAATCTCTCTTGTCTTCGCCAGACTTGATGGAACTCCATGGACTTTTCCTGAGAAAGGAAAGTCAAGCATTAGTACCACGCAAGTTATCCAAAGATTTTGCTAAAAACATTTCTTTATTGGGGCTGGAGGAGCGTCCGCAACAGTTGGAATTTGCGGAGAAGGTTGAGCACTTATTGGAAGAACACCAGATTTCCTTTGTCCAAGCTCAAACGGGACTGGGCAAGACTTATGGTTATCTCCTCCCAGCTTTGAACTTGGAGAGTCAAACAGGTATCCTAGTGAGTGTTCCGACCAAAATTCTTCAAAATCAAATCATGCAAGAAGAAGGTCAGCGCTTAAAAGAGGTCTTCCATCTGGAAATTCATAGTCTCAAGGGGCCTCAAAATTACTTGAAACTGGATGCTTTTCACCAAGTCCTCCATCGACCAGAGTCCAATCGCCTTTTCACACGCTTTAAAATGCAACTGCTCATCTGGCTAACGGAGACAGAGACTGGTGATTTGGACGAAATCGGGCAACTTTATCGCTACCAGCACTTTCTGCCAGAACTAGTCCACGATGGCAAGCTTTCAAAGAAAAGTTTATTTGCCACAGAGGATTTTTGGAAACGAGGGCAGGAAAAGGCCAAGACCAGTCGCGTTCTCTTGACTAATCATGCCTATCTGGTCACACGTTTGGAAGACAATCCAGAGTTTATCGACAACCGTTTGGTGATCTTGGATGAAGCTCAAAAAATGCTGCTAGCCCTTGAAAATCTAGCCCAGCAGGCTTACCGCCTTGAGGAACTTGTAACTCAAATTGAAAAGTCCTTAGAGTCAGAGGAAGATTTGGTTCAGAAACGCTTGCTTGAGAGTATAGGTTTTGAATGTCGTTACTTGATGGAGCACTATCAGTCAGGCCTTAAGAATGGAAAGTGGTTGGATTCTCTCGAACACTTGCGCCAGCATTTTTCGGAGTTAGCTCTCCCAGAGTATCGAGAGCTTGCAAACTTTTTCACCTCGGACCGTGAATTTTGGCTTGCTACAGCAGAGAAATCGAGCAAGGATGTCTTGATTTGTTCAAGCAAAAAAGGCCGCTTTATACTAGCAGACCTATTGCCAGAAGATTGTAGACTTCTAGGAGTATCGGCCACTCTTGAAATCAGCAATCGGGTTTCCCTAGCAGATTTATTGGGCTTTTCAGAAGCTCCACTTGTTAGGCTTGATGTAGCAAAGCAGGAGCAACAAGAAGTCTTTCTAGTCAATGACTTTCCTCTTGTGACAGAAGTTTCGCCTTTTGACTATGCTAGTGAAGTGGCTTCTGTCATTCGAAGCTTACAAGCCTTTCAAGAACCCTTATTGGTCTTGTTTACCTCAAAAGAAATGTTGCTGGCAGTTTCGGACCTGCTCGACCAACCGCATCTAGCTCAGTATAAAAATGGGGAACCAAGCCAACTGAAAAAACGTTTTGAAAAGGGCGAACGCCAGATCTTGCTTGGAACAGGTAGTTTCTGGGAAGGGGTTGATTTTTCAACCCATCCTTGCGTGATTCAAGTGATTCCGAGATTGCCTTTCCAAAATCCCCAAGAGCCTTTAACCAAAAAATTAAACCAAGAACTGCGTCAAGAAGGGAAAAATCCTTTCTATGATTATCAGTTGCCGATGGCGATCATTCGGCTAAAACAAGCTCTGGGCCGTACTGTTAGAAGATCTGACCAAGGTTCGGTTGCTGTTATCTTAGATAGTCGTGTCGTTAGCAAGCGTTACGGCAAACAAATCGCTCAGGCCTTGTCAAAAGAAAGGGCTGTTCAGGTTCTTTCTAGAGAACAGCTAGAGCCTGCTGTAGCTGATTTTCTCCAATCTCGTTGCAATAGAATGAAAGAAAAATCCAAGAAAGAGAAAAGGTAAAAAATATGAAACGTTCCTTCGACTCTCGAGTCGATTATAGCCTCCTCCTACCAGTGTTTTGTTTACTGGTGATTGGAGTAGTGGCCATTTATATAGCAGTTAGTCATGACTATCCAAATAATGTATTACCAATTCTAGGTCAGCAAATCGCATGGATTTCCTTGGGCCTTGTCATTGGTTTTGTGGTCATGTTCTTTAATACCGAGTTTTTATGGAAGGTGACTCCCTATCTTTATGGTCTAGGGCTAGCTTTGATGGTCCTACCTCTTGTTTTCTACAATCCAAATCTTGTAGCGTCAACAGGTGCCAAGAACTGGGTATCGATTGGTGGAACGACACTTTTCCAGCCATCGGAATTCATGAAGATTTCCTATATCTTGATGTTGGCTCGAGCCATTGTAAGATTCACTCAAAAACACAAGGAATGGCGACGGACTATTCCCTTGGATTTCCTACTGATTGGTTGGATGATTGCCTTTACCATCCCAGTCTTGATCCTCTTAGCCCTACAAAGTGACTTGGGGACTGCCTTGGTCTTCGTAGCTATTTTTTCCGGTATGGTTCTCCTTTCAGGTGTTTCGTGGAAGATTATCATTCCTGTTTTTGCGACAGGAGTGACTGCTGTTGCAGGCTTCATGGCCATCTTTATAAGCAAGGATGGACGTGCCTTCTTGCATCAGATTGGGATGCCAACTTACCAGATCAACCGCATCTTGGCTTGGCTCAATCCCTTTGACTTTGCACAAACAACAACATATCAACAGGCGCAGGGACAAATTGCGATTGGAAGTGGTGGCTTGTTTGGACAAGGTTTCAATGTGTCCAATCTCCTCATTCCAGTACGCGAGAGTGATATGATTTTCACAGTAATTGCGGAAGATTTCGGCTTCATTGGTTCAGTATTTGTCATTGCTTTGTACCTACTTCTTATCTATCGGATGTTGAAGATTACGCTCAGATCAAATAACCAGTTCTATACCTATATTTCGACTGGCTTTATCATGATGCTGCTCTTCCATATATTTGAAAATATTGGCGCAGTGACTGGCTTGCTTCCTCTGACAGGGATTCCTTTACCTTTCATCTCTCAAGGGGGGTCCGCAATTATTAGTAACCTTATCGGAGTTGGTCTCCTCTTATCTATGAGTTACCAGACCAATCTAGCTGAAGAAAAGAGTGGGAAGATTTCATTCAAACGAAAGAAAGTCGTCCTAAAACAAATCAAATAAGGAGGCCACTATGGCAACAGTAGCAGTTATTTTAGCCCAGGGTTTTGAAGAAATTGAAGCCTTGACAGTAGTCGATGTCTTGCGTCGAGCAAACATTTCTTGTGATATGGTAGGATTTGAAGAGCAGGTGACAGGGTCACATGACATTCAGGTAAAAGCTGACCGTATCTTTGATGGTGATTTGTCCGACTATGACTTGGTCGTTCTTCCAGGAGGTATGCCAGGCTCAGCTCACCTACGGGATAATCCAGCCCTCATTTCACAGATTAAAGCCTTTGACCAAGCTGGAAAGAAAATTGCTGCCATCTGTGCAGCCCCAATCGCTCTTCATCAAGCAGGTGTCCTGAAAGACAAGCACTTTACTTGTTATGACGGAGTTCAGGAGCAAATTACTGACGGAATTTATCAAAAGCAAACAGTGGTTGTGGATGGCAATCTAACAACTAGCCGAGGACCGTCAACCGCACTTGCCTTTGCCTATGAGTTGGTAGAGCAGTTGGGAGGGGATGCTGAAAGTTTACGAGACGGCATGCTCTATCTAGATGTCTTTGGAAATCAACAGTAAGACGAGAGTTCGGCTCTCGTTTTTTAATTTACTCCATGTCTAAAAAATGTTTCATATGATTGTCTTGCGATTTTATATCAAACTTTTATAAATCAATCAAGATTCGTTTAACATAAGAAGGAATCTATCTCTAGAAATGTTAGTGTTTTCAAGTTGTTAGATAGAATAGTTCAGATTTCTACTGAAATCAATAGATTCATGAAAAGATATAATATTCAATAAATGCTATATTAAACGGTCTTATCATGCGAATTAATCTGCTTGTATTAATTTGAAATATAAAGTACTTTCTCTGTAATATAATTGAAACATGTTACTAGTATATTAAAATTAGTAAGAATTTTTTGCATATACGAAACTGGGGGAGTGATATGTTGAAAGCATTTGGAAAAATATTCAAAGTCATTAGAGAATCAAAAAAAATGTCCCTGAAAGAGGTAGCTGCTGGTGATATTTCCGTAGCTCAGCTATCCCGTTTTGAACGGGGAGTTAATGGGATCACACTTGATTCTTTTTATTGCTGTTTAAAAAATATGGCCGTTTCCCTAGAGGAGTTTCAGTATGTTTACCATAATTACATTGATTCAGATGATGTGCTGTTTTCAAAAAAAGTAGCTGATGCATATCAGGAAAACAATGTTGTCAAGCTCCAAAATATTTTGTCAAGCTCAGAAGCTTTGACCGAACAGTTTCCTGAGAAGAAAAACTATAAACTCAATACGATCATTGTCAGAGCTCTTCTGTCTTCCTGTTGCTCAGATTTTCAGATTAGCAAGAAGGATATAGAATTCCTGACGGATCATCTCTTTTCTGTTGAGGAGTGGGGACGTTATGAACTCTGGCTTTTTACAAACAGTGTTGATTTGATGACCTTGGAAACGTTGGAAACCTTCGCTAGTGAGATGATCAATCGTACCCAGTTTTATAACAACCTACCTGAAAATCGCCGCCGTATTATCAAGATGCTACTTAATGTCATTAGCGTCTGTATAGAAGGAAACCATCTGCTAGTTGCTATGAGGTTTCTCAATTATCTCGACCACTCTAAAATCCCTGAAACAGATCTATATGATCGAACGCTGATTAAGTATCATAGGGCTCTGTATGCCTATAAGGTCGGGAATACTAATGCTCTCAGTGATATCGAGCAATGCCTATCTTTTTTTGAATTTTTAGATTCCTTTGGTGTTGCCCAAAAGCTTAAAGAACAGTTTGAAAGAATTTGCCTTTCATAGTTGTAGATGTGCAACAAAAAAAGATCATTTTGAAAAATATACTAGAATAAGGGCATAACTTTATACTAAATTCAGAAGGAGGTTTTATGATGGAGAAAAAGATTCATTATAAGATGCATAAAGTTAAGAAAAACTGGGTAGCCATTGCTTTGACTACCTTGGCCCTTATTGTAGCACCAAAGGTACTTGGTCTAGAACCAGGCGTTGTCCATGCGGATGATGTAAAGCAGGTTGTGGTTCAAGAACCTGCTACAGCTCAGACTAGTGGTCCGGGTCAGCAAACTCCAGCCCAAGCTAACGTAGCTTCTGAGAAAGAAGCAGAAAAAGCAACCCCTGCAGACAAGGTGACAGGCGATGTTGCTGCTAGTGAAAAACCTGCTAAACCAGCAGAAAATACGGAAGCAACAGTTCAAACCAATGCTCAAGAGCCTGCTAAACCAGCAGATACGAAAGAAGCATCTACAGAAAAGGCTGCTGTTGCAGAAGAAGTTAAAGCTGCTAATGCAATCACAGAAACTCCTAAAACAGAAGTAGCAGAGCAGAATAAACAAGCAAGGCCAACAACTGCCCAAGACCAAGAAGGCGACAAACGAGAAAAATCGGCTGTTGAAGACAAGATTGTTGCAAATCCAAAGGTTGCAAAGAAAGATCGCTTGCCCGAACCTGCTCAAAAACAAGGAGCAGTAGCTGAAAGAATGGTGGCAGATCAGGCTCAACCTGCACCTGTAAATGCTGACCATGATGATGATGTCCTATCTCATATTAAGACCATTGATGGTAAAAATTACTATGTTCAGGACGATGGTACAGTTAAAAAGAACTTTGCAGTTGAACTTAATGGTAGAATACTTTATTTTGATGCAGAAACGGGTGCCTTAGTTGATTCAAATGAATATCAGTTCCAACAAGGAACCAGCAGTCTCAATAATGAATTCTCCCAAAAGAATGCTTTCTATGGTACGACTGACAAGGATATTGAAACTGTAGACGGTTATTTGACAGCAGATAGCTGGTATCGTCCAAAGTTCATCTTAAAAGATGGAAAAACATGGACGGCATCGACAGAAACAGACTTACGTCCTCTTTTGATGGCTTGGTGGCCTGATAAACGTACTCAGATTAATTACCTCAACTATATGAACCAGCAAGGTCTGGGAGCAGGTGCTTTTGAAAACAAAGTGGAACAAGCTCTCCTGACAGGTGCTTCTCAGCAGGTTCAGCGCAAAATTGAGGAAAAAATTGGTAAAGAAGGCGATACCAAATGGTTGAGAACGCTGATGGGTGCCTTTGTCAAAACCCAGCCAAACTGGAATATCAAGTCAGAGTCTGAAACAACTGGTACTAAAAAGGACCACTTGCAGGGTGGAGCTTTGCTTTATACTAATAATGAGAAGAGCTCTCATGCTGACTCTAAGTTCCGTCTGCTTAACCGTACCCCTACTAGTCAAACAGGTAAACCTAAGTACTTCATTGACAAGTCAAACGGTGGTTATGAGTTCTTGCTCGCTAACGACTTTGACAACTCTAATCCAGCTGTTCAGGCCGAACAACTCAACTGGTTGCATTTTATGATGAACTTTGGAAGCATCGTAGCCAATGATCCGACTGCTAATTTTGATGGAGTTCGTGTCGATGCGGTGGACAATGTCAACGCAGACTTGCTCCAAATCGCATCTGACTACTTCAAGTCTCGCTACAAGGTGGGAGAAAGTGAAGAAGAAGCCATCAAGCATTTGTCTATCTTGGAAGCTTGGTCTGATAACGATCCTGACTACAACAAAGATACTAAAGGTGCTCAACTAGCAATTGACAACAAGCTACGCTTGTCCTTGCTTTATTCATTCATGCGTAATCTATCTATCCGTAGCGGAGTAGAGCCTACGATTACAAATAGTCTAAATGACCGTTCTTCTGAAAAGAAAAATGGCGAACGGATGGCTAACTATATCTTTGTTCGGGCTCATGACAGTGAAGTACAAACTGTTATTGCTGACATCATCCGAGAAAATATCAATCCAAATACGGATGGTTTGACCTTTACCATGGATGAACTCAAGCAAGCCTTCAAGATCTACAACGAAGATATGCGCAAGGCAGACAAGAAGTATACGCAGTTCAACATCCCAACTGCCCATGCCCTCATGCTCTCCAATAAAGACTCTATCACTCGGGTCTACTATGG
>NZ_AJRE01000036.1:0-40439 GCF_000296955.1 Streptococcus sp. GMD4S | reverse complement strand
ATACAGGAAAAAGAAGATTCAGCGCTTGCAGCTATTTCTAAACTGGCTTTTACGGACAAACATTATGTTTGGTTGGGCCAACGCTGGAACTCTGAAGAAGACTTTTTTAATCTAAGTGCAGGTTACCTGATGGATAAAAATCTGAAAAATATGGCAAACAATCTCAATGCTTTCTTTAATCCAATGAAGGCAGATTTGGACTAGAATAGGAGTTAAGATGATATGGCTATTCGAAAATTTTTAAATAAATACTGGGGTTGGACATTTTTGCTCATCCCGCTTGCTTTACAAGCTATCTTCTTTTACTTTCCAATGGTACAAGGTGCTTTCTATAGTTTGACTAACTGGACTGGATTGACCTATAATTATAAATTTGTTGGTTTAAATAACTACAAATTACTGATGATTGATGGGAAATTCTTCACAGCCATATCCTTTACTTTGATTTTAACTCTGGCATTGATTATTGGAGAGATTACGATTGGGATGGTTGTGGCACGAGCCTTAAATTCTAAGATGAAGGGGCGGACCTTCTTTAGAGCTTGGTTCTTTTTCCCGGCTGTTTTATCTGGTTTGACAGTTTCCTTGATTTTTAAACAATTCTTCAACTATGGGCTTCCAACGATTGGAAAAATTTTAGGAATTAGTTTTTTACAAGAGAGTCTATTAGGGACACCTGTCGGAGCGGTAGTGGCAACTATTTTTGTTCTTCTATGGCAAGGAGTAGCTATGCCAATCATTCTCTTTCTTGCTGGTCTTCAGAGTATTCCAACTGATATTTTAGAGGCAGCATCAATTGATGGTGCAACCAGTAAACAAACTTTTTGGAAGATTGAATTGCCCTATTTACTGCCAACGATCTCAATGGTTTTTATCTTGGCTCTTAAGTCTGGTTTGACAGCCTTTGACCAAATTTTTGCGTTGACGAGTGGTGGTCCAAATAATGCTACAACGTCTCTTGGACTTTTAGTCTACAACTATGCTTTCAAGAGTAATCAATATGGATATGCGAATGCAATTGCCTTGATTTTATTCTTAATTATTGGAATTGTTTCTCTGATCCAAATCAAGCTATCAAAGAAATTTGAAATCTAATAGAGGAGTCCTACACATGAAAAAAGAAGAAAAATTGAATCAGTTTTGGAAATACGTCCTCTTGATAGTCGGTGGTATTCTTATACTTGTTCCTTTGTTGGTAACAGTATTTAGTTCTTTCAAGACAACTAAGGATATCATGAATCATTTCTTTAGTTTGCCCAATCCTTTTACGTTGAGTAATTATGAACGATTGATTTCGGATGGAATTGGAGGCTATTTCTGGAATTCAGCAGTTATTACGGTGTTATCATTGATTGTAGTGGCTTTCTTTATACCAGCTGCAGCTTATTCCATTGCTCGAAATATGTCCAAGAAAAAAGCCTTTGCAATTATGTATTCGCTCTTGATCTTAGGGATATTTGTTCCATTTCAGGTGATTATGATTCCCATCACAGTTATGATGAGTAAACTCGGTCTAGCGAATATGTGGGGGCTAGTAATACTCTACTTAACTTATGCTATTCCACAGACTCTCTTCTTGTATGTTGGTTATATTAAAATCAGTATACCAGATAGTTTAGATGAAGCTGCAGAAATTGATGGGGCTGATCGTTTTACAACTTATCGTCGAATCATTTTTCCAATGTTGAAGCCCATGCATGCGACAACTTTGATTATCAATGCCCTCTGGTTCTGGAATGACTTTATGTTGCCACTTTTGATTCTGAATAAGGATTCCAAGATGTGGACTTTGCCTCTCTTCCAATACAACTATCAAGGTCAGTACTTCAATGACTATGGCCCAAGCTTTGCATCTTATATTGTGGGAATTGTAACGATAACCATTGTCTACCTCATCTTCCAAAAACATATCATTTCAGGAATGAGCAACGGGGCAGTGAAGTAACAAGATACAAAGCCCGTTAAAAGCTCACAGTGAAAATAGGGAATCTGAATAAGAAGCCTTGGCTTCTTGGAAGATTCATCTTTTTCACACAGAGCTTAGGGCGTGTTCAATTAAGATACAAAGGAACGGTTCATCTTATTGGCAATTCTATGTAGAAAACAGAAAGTCGTATTTAGTTGCTTGCAGTCTATATTAGTCCGAGTTCGAAGCGAACAAAAATCTAAAAATATCTTTCATTTACGAAGCCAGGTCATATAAGACTTGGCTTTCATCAGAAAAAGGAGAACATCTATGACCATTCAAAATAAAACTATGTTGATTACTTATTCAGATAGTCTTGGAAATAACCTTAAAGACTTATATGAGAATTTGGAAGAACATTTTGGCGATGCTATTGGGGGAGTTCACCTTCTACCATTTTTCCCATCAACAGGTGATCGTGGATTTGCGCCAGTTGACTATGATGAAGTGGATTCAGCTTTTGGTGATTGGGAGGACGTTAAGCGTTTAGGTGAGAAATATTATCTTATGTTTGACTTTATGATTAATCATATTTCTCGTCAATCTAAGTATTATAGGGACTATCAAGAAAAACATGAAGCCAGTGAATTTAAAGATCTCTTTTTAAACTGGGATAAGTTTTGGCCAGAGAACCGTCCGACACAGTCTGACGTAGATTTAATCTACAAGCGTAAGGATCGTGCACCAAAGCAAGAGATTGTATTTGCAGATGGTTCAGTAGAACATTTGTGGAATACCTTTGGTGAGGAGCAGATTGATCTTGATGTGACCAAAGAAGTAACGATGAGATTCATCCGTAAGACGATTCAACATCTAGCAAGTAACGGGTGTGACTTGATTCGTCTAGATGCCTTTGCTTATGCAGTGAAGAAATTGGATACCAATGATTTCTTTGTGGAACCAGATATTTGGGATTTATTGGACAAAGTTCGAGATATCGCTGCTGAGTATGGGACAGAGCTCTTACCTGAGATTCATGAACACTATTCGATTCAGTTTAAAATAGCGGACCATGATTACTATGTTTACGATTTTGCCCTTTCAATGGTGACTCTTTATACTCTTTACAGTTCCAGAACAGAGCGCTTGGCCAAGTGGTTGAAGATGAGCCCGATGAAGCAATTTACGACACTAGATACCCATGATGGAATTGGAGTGGTGGATGTCAAAGATATCCTGACCGATGAGGAAATTGACTATGCTTCAAATGAGCTCTATAAGGTTGGAGCGAATGTCAAACGGAAGTACTCTAGTGCCGAGTATAACAATTTAGATATCTACCAAATCAATTCAACCTACTATTCTGCGCTTGGAGATGATGATGTCAAGTATTTCCTAGCTCGTCTGATTCAAGCTTTTGCTCCAGGCATTCCTCAGGTTTACTATGTGGGTCTATTAGCAGGAAAAAATGACTTGAAATTGTTAGAAGAAACCAAAGAAGGTCGAAATATTAATCGTCATTACTATAGCAATGAGGAAATAGCAGAAGAAGTTCAACGTCCTGTGGTGAAGGCCCTTCTCAATCTATTTTCTTTCCGTAATCGGTCAGAGGCCTTTGATCTAGAAGGAACTATAGAGGTGGAAACACCAACAGCTCACAGCATTGTAATCAAACGTCAAAATAAAGACAAGTCCGTAACAGCAGTAGCAGAAATTGATTTACAAAGTCAGACCTATCAAGTAGTGGAAAACGGCAGAAAAATTCAGTTCTAGTGCTATATTAATGAAAGAGTTTTTTTGTTGTGAAAACGTGTTCATTGTTCCCAAATGACGGAAAAAATGGTAGAATATAAAGATAGTTTAGCATTTATCTTCTGGAGAAATCCAGAACAGAAAGGATCCGTTTTGAAATCAATTGGATTACTGGATAAGATAAGAGGGCTTTCGAAAAAAGATTTCTTTTTGTATTTGATGATCATAAGTATCTTTTTACCTTTTTATTTGTTCTTAGCCCTCTTTGCTTTATATTTGATAGGTTTACTTGTTACTGGGGAGATGAAGGGAATTATCAAAGGATTAGCCAAACATCCTGTACTTCTCTTTTTTATTGCCTACAGTAGTATCATCTCTATCGTCGCTAAGAACTGGCTTGGATTGGTTGCATCTTTACTGATGTTTCTCTTCCTCATTTTCTTTAGTTTCTACCAGAAACGTCTGACACATGCTTTCTTTCGACTGATACTGCAGACAATCTTGTTTGGTAGTGTGCTCTCTGCGGCTTTTGCTACTTTGGAGCATTTCCAAATTGTAAAGAAATTTAACTATGCCTTTCTTTCGCCCAATATGCAGGTATGGCATCAGAATCGGGCAGAAGTGACCTTTTTTAATCCTAATTACTATGGAATTATTTGTTGTTTCTGTATCATGATTGCCTTCTATCTCTTTACAACGACCAAGTTGAATTGGTTGAAGGTATTCTGTGTGATTGCAGGCTTTGTTAATCTCTTTGGATTGAACTTTACTCAAAATCGAACTGCCTTTCCTGCTATTATCGCTGGAGCCATCATTTATCTCTTTACAACCATTAAAAACTGGAAGGCCTTTTGGCTTAGTATCGGGGTCTTTGCGATTGGCTTGAGTTTCCTTTTTTCTAGTGATTTGGGAGTTCGGATGGGGACTTTAGATTCCTCTATGGAAGAACGCATTTCTATCTGGGATGCTGGGATGGCCTTGTTTAAGCAAAATCCTTTTTGGGGGGAGGGGCCATTGACCTATATGCACTCTTATCCTCGGATAAATGCTCCTTATCATGAACATGCTCACAGCCTTTATATTGATACGATTCTGAGTTACGGAATTGTGGGAACCATTTTATTAGCTTTGTCTTCTGTTGCTCCTGTTCGTTTGATGATGGATATGAGTCAGGAGTCGGGGAAACGTCCAATTATCGGTCTTTATCTATCTTTCCTTACAGTGGTTGCTGTGCATGGAATCTTTGACTTGGCCCTTTTCTGGATTCAGTCAGGTTTCATTTTCTTGTTAGTTATGTGCAGTATTCCATTGGAGCGTCGAACCTTGGTATCAGACATGACGGATTAAGTTTATAAGATTGAAATCTTCTACCTTGAGTAGGAGATTTTTTACTGAGAAAAATTAGTTCTAAATCGAAATAGTTGACAATTGGAATAATAAGTATTATAATGTTTTTTATTCGTATCGATATAGAAATAAATTGGAGGTTTCATGAAATATTGTCATTTGGTAGCCCATCATATTCGTTTGTTGAATGGGCGGCTTTTTCAAAAGTTACTGAGACAAGACCCTGACTCTCTTTATCGGAGTGAGCAGGGAAAGATTTTAGCGGTTTTATGGAATAGTAAGACGGGCTGTGCAACTGCGACAGATATTGCGCTTGCGACTGGGCTTGCTAATAATACGTTGACGACTATGATAAAAAAGTTAGAGGAGCAAAATCTTATAACTGTCAGTCCGTGTGGAGAAGATAAGCGTAAGAAGTATTTAGTTTTAACAGAGTTGGGCAAGTCCCAGAAAGAAGTTGGGCAACGTGTCAGTCAGAGATTGGATACTATCTGTTACAAAGGATTTTCAGAGGAAGAAATTCGTCAGTTTGAAGGTTTTCAAGAAAGAATTTTGGCTAATCTGAAAGAGCAGGAAAATGAGGTTTAGAATGGGGTAAATTAGTTATTAAAAGTTTGGTAACTTGACAAACCGAGGAAAATTTTAAATTGAGGACAAAGAATGATTGAATACAAAAATGTAGCGCTACGCTACACAGAAAAAGATGTTTTGAGAGATGTCAATTTACGGATTGAGAATGGGGAGTTCATGGTTTTAGTTGGTCCATCTGGATCTGGTAAGACAACCATGATCAAGATGATTAACCGTCTTTTGGAACCAACTGATGGAAATATTTATATGGATGGCAAGCGCATCAAAGACTATGATGAGCGGGAACTTCGTCTTTCTACTGGTTATGTTTTACAGGCCATTGCTCTTTTTCCCAATCTAACGGTTGCGGAAAATATTGCCCTCATTCCTGAGATGAAGGGCTGGAGCAAGGAAGAAATTGCTCAGAAAACAGAAGAGCTTTTGGCTAAAGTTGGTTTACCAGTGGCTGAGTATGGACATCGACTTCCTAGTGAACTATCTGGCGGAGAACAGCAACGGGTTGGTATTGTTCGTGCTATGATTGGTCAGCCTAAGATTTTGCTTATGGATGAACCTTTTTCAGCCTTGGATGCCATTTCGAGAAAACAGTTGCAGGTTTTGACGAAAGAATTGCATAAAGAGTTTGGGATGACAACGATTTTTGTGACCCATGATACGGATGAAGCTTTGAAATTAGGTGACCGTATTGCTGTCTTGCAGGACGGAGAGATTCGTCAGGTGGCGAACCCTGAGACCATTTTAAAAGCTCCTGCAACGGACTTTGTAGCAGACTTGTTTGGAGGTAGTGTTCATGACTAATTTGATATCAACTTTTCAGGATCGTTTTGGTGATTGGGTAACAGCTCTATCTCAACATTTGCAGTTGTCACTTTTAACCTTGTTACTAGCTATTTTTATCGCGATTCCTTTGGCTGTTTATCTTCGTTATCATGAAAAGATGGCGGACTGGGTCTTGCAGATTGCAGGAATTTTCCAGACTATCCCGTCTCTGGCCTTGTTGGGACTCTTTATTCCCTTGATGGGAATTGGGACCTTGCCTGCTTTGACAGCACTAGTGATTTATGCGATTTTCCCAATTTTGCAAAATACCATCACTGGGCTAAAGGGAATTGATCCAAGTCTACAAGAGGCTGGGATTGCCTTTGGGATGACTAGATGGGAGCGTTTCAAGAAGTTTGAAATTCCACTTGCCATGCCTGTCATTATGTCTGGGATTCGGACGGCAGCGGTCTTGATCATTGGTACGGCGACCTTGGCTGCCTTGATTGGTGCAGGGGGACTGGGTTCCTTTATCCTTTTGGGAATTGACCGCAATAATACCAGTCTGATTTTGATTGGGGCCCTTTCTTCTGCAGTGCTGGCTATTGCCTTTAACTTCCTGCTAAAAGTGATGGAAAAAGCAAAATTGCGGAAGATTTTCTCTGGTTTTGCCTTGGTGACCATATTGCTTGGTCTGTCTTATAGTCCAGCCCTCTTGGCTCAAAAAGAGAAAGAAAACTTGGTGATTGCTGGGAAATTGGGTCCAGAACCAGAAATTTTGGCCAATATGTATAAGCTGCTGATTGAAGAAAATACCAGTATGACTGCGACTGTTAAACCGAATTTTGGGAAAACAAGTTTCCTCTATGAAGCTCTGAAAAAAGGGGATATTGATATCTATCCTGAATTTACTGGTACGGTGACTGAAAGTTTGCTTCAGCCATCACCCAAGGTAGGTCATGAGCCAGATCAGGTTTATCAGGTGGCGCGTGATGGCATTGCCAAACAGGATCATCTGGCCTATCTAAAACCTATGTCTTATCAAAATACCTACGCTGTAGCTGTTCCGAAAAAAATTGCTCAAGAACATGGCTTGAAGACCATTTCGGACTTGAAAAAAGTGGAAGGGCAGCTGAAGGCCGGTTTTACTCTCGAGTTTAATGATCGTGAGGATGGAAATAAGGGCTTGCAATCAATGTATGGTCTCAATCTCAACGTAGCGACCATGGAGCCAGCTCTTCGCTATCAGGCAATTCAGTCAGGCGATATTCAAATCACAGATGCCTATTCGACAGATGCAGAATTGGCGCGTTATGATTTGCAGATCTTGGAAGATGACAAGCAACTCTTCCCACCTTATCAAGGGGCCCCACTCATGAAAGAAGCTCTTCTCAAGAAACATCCTGAGTTGGAGCCAGTTCTCAATAAACTAGCAGGTAAAATCACGGAAAGCCAGATGAGCCAGCTCAACTACCAAGTCGGTGTTGAAGGCAAGTCAGCAGAACAAGTAGCCAAAGAATTTCTACAAGAACAAGGCTTGTTGAAGAAATGATGGGGCAGAGACTTTAAACATACTGAACTCAACTCCCTTAAACAACTAGATAAAAGAATGCTCAGACAATGTCGTCTGGGCTTTTTTGATATTAGAGTTACTGAATGTCTTTCAAAATGGAAAATAATACTCAATGAAAATCAAAGAGCAAACTAGGAAGCTAGCCGCAGACTGTACTTGAGTACGGTAAGGTGACGCTGACGTGGTTTGAATTTGATTTTCGAAGAGTATAAGAGGAAATTTTCAGGATTTTCCAATATTTTACTGTAAATACACTTGACTATTCAGAGAATAGGTGTATAATGTGTTGTGAACTACTTAACAAATAAGGATTTCCAACTCATGTCGACTAAGGATGGAAATCTTGTGTATAGACAGTTCAGTAGATATATAATAGAGCGTTGCGTCCGAAAGTCTATCCAGACACGGCTCTTTAAAAACAAAAGGAGAAAATATGACGACTTATTTGCAAACAAAACTCAAGAATATCAAAATTACTCTTGGTGAAATGTCTGGTGGCTACCGCCGTATGGTTGCTGCTATGGCTGATTTGGGATTTTCAGGAACCATGAAGGCTATCTGGAATGACCTCTTTGCCCATCGTAGTTTTGCTCAGTGGCTTTACCTGCTGGTTTTAGGAAGTTTTCCAATCTGGCTGGAGTTGATTTATGAACACCGCATTGTTGACTGGGTTGGGATGATTTGTAGCTTGACAGGGATTATCTGTGTTATCTTTGTATCGGAAGGTCGAGCAAGTAATTACCTTTTTGGTTTGATTAACTCTGTTATTTACCTTATCTTGGCTTTGCAGAAAGGCTTTTATGGTGAGGTGCTAACGACACTCTACTTCACGGCCATGCAGCCAATTGGACTTCTAGTTTGGATCTACCAGGCACAGTTTAAAAAGGAAAAGCAGGAGTTTGTCGCGCGTAAACTGGACGGTAAGGGTTGGACCAAGTATCTTTCTATTAGTGTTTTCTGGTGGTTGGTATTTGGGTTCATTTATCAGTCTATCGGAGCCAATCGTCCTTATCGCGATTCCATCACCGATGCGACCAACGGGGTGGGGCAAATCCTCATGACAGCTGTTTACCGTGAACAATGGATATTCTGGGCAGCTACCAATGTCTTTTCTATCTATCTCTGGTGGGGAGAAAGCCTGCAAATCCAAGGGAAATACCTGATTTACTTGATCAATAGTCTAGTTGGTTGGTATCAGTGGAGCAAGGCCGCAAAGAGTGCTTAAAAAGTAAAAAAGGATCATCTGATCCTTTTTTGTGTTAGAGCAAAATGAATAATACCGTAATGATAATAGCGCTCGTTATACGAACGATGTGGTGCGATATATGTTGGTGTTCTTTCTGTTGCCCGTTCCAGTAGGCTCCATAGCAGACGATACTTGAGCCCACAATCCATAGAAGAATGGTTGCAAGTGGGACGAAGTAAAAGATGGCTAGAGCCAGAGAGGTGAGGCAACTGCCAACCAAAATGCATTTATTTCCTAGACTGTAGTTCTTTTGTTTCATGGCTGAAAAAGCAGCAGCAAGGTGAAGCAATGAGAAGGCGAGAGCTAGTACAATTGTTAGTATTCCTAGAATCATCGAAGTTAACATAGTTGGTTCCTTTCTGAGTTACAGGCTTAGTTATCAAGTGGAGTTGTAGAGGTCATCTCCATTACATCAAGGTAAAATCTCACCACTTGGTCTTCGGTATAAGATTTTCCTTTTTTTAGCCACCAAGTTAGGGTCTCGATAAAGTTCGTCACAACAAAATGCTGGAGGTAGGAGGCCGGAATGTTTGGATAGGCCTCTTGCAAGTCACCCGCCACCATGGGATAAACGTGGTGTTCGAGTTCCTTGTGTAGTTGGCGGAGGAAGTAGTCGTTTTTAGAAAAAAGGAGACTGGTGACATGGTCCTGGTTTTTCTGAAAATGTAAAAAGATATGTGCGAGGTAGTCCTCGGTAGTAAAGTGTCCTTCCCTTTCAAAGAGATGATGAAAGAGGTAGCGACAGAGCTCATCTAAAAGGAGTTCCTTGCTTTCATAGTGACAGTAAAAAGTAGAACGTCCAACATCTGCTAGGTCAATGATATCCTGAACAGTAGTGGCATCATAGCCCTTGTCGTTCAAAAGTTGTAAAAAAGCTTGATAGATGGCTTTTTTCGTCTTGCTGACTCGACGGTCTCTTTTTGGCATATAGACACTTGAGACAAACTGTTCAGAACTGAATAGGACTGACAGTTTGCTTCTATCCTTTCTTTGAATTTTATTAGATAATACAAATGAAAGAAGTATGTATATACCCATTATACCAAAGGAGGGAGAGAAATGAGTTCTAAAACATCTATCTGGTTAGCTTTTTTCTTAAATTTAAGCTATGCGATTGTTGAGTTTATCGCAGGAGGAATCTTTGGTTCGAGTGCCGTTCTTGCTGATTCTGTTCATGACCTGGGAGATGCTATAGCCATTGGCATCTCAGCCCTTTTAGAAACAATTTCAAACCGTGAAGAAGATAGACAGTACACCTTGGGTTACAAACGTTTTAGTCTTTTAGGAGCCATGCTAACGTCTGTGATTCTTATGATAGGGTCTGTCCTAGTGATTTTGGAAAATATCACGAAGATTGCTCATCCGCAACCCGTTAATGAGAATGGCATCCTCTGGCTGGGAATCATTGCAGTAGCTATCAATGTACTAGCAAGTCTGGTAGTTCGTAAAGGAAAGACAAAGAACGAGTCAATTCTTAGCTTGCATTTTTTGGAAGACACTCTTGGTTGGTTGGCCGTCATCCTAATGGCGATTATCCTCCGATTTACAGATTGGTATATCCTTGATCCGCTTTTATCGCTGGTTATTTCCATCTTTATTCTGTCGAAAGCCATTCCTCGCTTTTGGAGCGCACTGAAGATTTTCCTAGATGCTGTGCCAGAAGGAGTCGAGACCAGTGATTTGGAGAAGGATTTAGAGGCTCTACCCAATGTCAAAAGTGTCAATCAACTTAGCATTTGGTCCATGGACGGTCTAGAGAACAATGCTATTGTCCACATTTGTATCAAGGACTGGGAACAGATGATGGAAACCAAAGAAGTGGTGCGTCAATGTTTAGAAGAAAGAGGCGTGCAGAATATCACTATTGAAGTAGATATCAGTCAAAGCAATCATGCGCAACATAGGCGGAGGGTGAGAGAGTTAGAGCAGAAGCAGGGGCATCATTAGTAAAAAGTAAAGAATGATTAAGCCCCTATGTTATTTGAAATAGAGTATTTTCTTTCCTGTTTAAATATCTTAAAAGTTTGATCCTATAAGGCTCTGTATAAACTTTACTTAGTTGTTTGGTAATTAAAAAAATTTTTCTATTAGATGCAAAATGTTTGACTTGGAGTCAACTCAAAGTTGTATAATAAGATGAATGAGTTATAGTTGCTTAAATTCAGTGAAGGAAATGAAAGGAGGCTAGTATATGAATATTAAATCTGCCAGCGACTTATTGGGAATTTCAGCGGATACGATTCGGTATTATGAGCGAGTTGGTCTTGTGCCACCGATTACTCGAACCGCGACTGGAATTCGTGACTTTCAAGATCAGGATATAGAAGCTCTGGAATTTATTAAGTGTTTTCGTTCGGCGGGTGTCTCTGTAGACAGTTTAGTTGACTATATGTCGCTTTACCAAAAGGGGGATGAAACGAGAGAGGAAAGGCTTGGTATTTTAGAAGACGAAAAGAAAAAATTAGAGAAGCGCTTGTCTCATTTACAGACGGCTTTAAATCGCTTAAATCACAAAATTAAACTTTACAAGGAAGGAAAATTTTAAATGAAATCAGCAGTATATACAAAGGCAGGTCAGGTTGGTCTTGCTAGTATTGAACGTCCGCAAATAATAGAAGCGGATGATGTGATTATTCGTGTAGTTCGTGCGTGCGTTTGTGGTTCAGATTTATGGAGGTACCGTAATCCAGAAACGAAAGCTGGACACAAAAATAGTGGACACGAAGCGATTGGGATTGTCGAAGAAACTGGGGAAGCCATTATGACGGTGAAACCAGGTGATTTTGTCATTGTCCCTTTTACCCATGGCTGTGGGGAGTGTGATGCCTGTCTTGCTGGCTTTGACGGTTCTTGCGACAATCATGTTGGTAATAACTTGGGAGGCGATTTTCAGGCGGAATATATT
Source organism: Streptococcus sp. GMD4S (assembly GCF_000296955.1). Classification (NCBI taxonomy): domain Bacteria; kingdom Bacillati; phylum Bacillota; class Bacilli; order Lactobacillales; family Streptococcaceae; genus Streptococcus; species Streptococcus sp. GMD4S. Next base: position 28,360 of record NZ_AJRE01000036.1, on the reverse strand, counting down.
CGTTTTCACTATGCAAACTGGGCGCTGGTTAAAATCCCTGGACAACCTTCTGACTACACAGAAGGTATGCTCAAGTCACTTTTGACACTGGCTGATGTCATGCCGACCGGTTACCATGCAGCGCGTGTTGCTAATGTTCAAAAAGGGGATAAGGTTGTCGTTATCGGGGATGGGGCTGTTGGCCAATGTGCTGTTATTTCAGCTAAGATGCGTGGAGCGTCGCAGATTGTCCTTATGAGTCGTCATGAAGATCGCCAAAAGATGGCCTTGGAATCAGGTGCGACAGCTGTTGTGGCTGAACGTGGCGAAGAGGGAATTGCCAAAGTCCGTGAAATCCTTGGTGGTGGAGCAGATGCAGCCCTTGAATGTGTTGGGACTGAAGCAGCCGTAGATCAAGCCCTTGGGGTTCTTCACAATGGTGGACGTTTAGGATTCGTTGGTGTTCCTCATTACAATAACTGTGCGCTCGGTTCTACATTTGCCCAAAATATTTCAGTGGCAGGTGGAGCAGCCTCAGTTACTACTTATGACAAACAAGTTTTGTTAAAAGCGGTTCTTGATGGAGACATCAATCCAGGTCGCGTCTTTACTTCAAGTTATAAACTGGAAGATATCGACCAGGCTTATAAAGATATGGATGAACGCAAGACCATTAAGTCTATGATTGTGATGGATTAACAATGAAAATCCTAATGGAGAATTGAGACTCTCTATTAGGATTTTTTGCGTTGGTATATTTGTTGAGTTATGGCAGCGTACTTTCTCTCAAAGTCAGTCTGGTTCCCAGCATAGTCAGGCTAGGAATTTTCCGACCATGGAGAACTTCCTTATTAAGAATATCCATACCTGCTCGGCCCATTTCCTCGGTATAGACAGTGATACTGGAGAGGGGAGGATAGACCTGCTTGGTCAGGCTAGTGTCGTTAAAAGAAATGAGACTGACGCGGTCTGGTAGGCTAATTCCAGCTTCTTGAAGGGCACGGAGGGCGCCGATGGCTAAACTATCGCTAGCAGCGAAAAAGGCTGGTGGGAGTTGTTCTCCTAGCTTGTGAATGGCCTCCTTCATCAAGTCATAGCCAGACTGGGCAGTAAAGCTCCCCTGAAAGACCAGTTCTTCATGGTAGATACCATTTGCTTGGGTAATGTCTTTGAAATTCTCTAGCCGCTTATCCTGGATAATTTCTTCCTGGTCGGTTGTTTCCTCAAGGCCTGTGAGAATTCCGATACGGTTCATCCCTTGACTGAGGAAATGGTCTACAACTTGTTTCACAGCAGTGTAAAAGTCAGTAATAATACAGGTATGACCTAGTGAGAGGGTGTCGCTGTCTATAAAGACTAAAGGTTTTTGGTATTCTTCAAAGGCAGCAATCTGAGATCGGCTAAATTTTCCGATGCAGAGAATGCCAATCACTTCCTCGCTCAGTGTAAAAGGATGGTCATTAAAATAGCGCAAGATATCATAGTCCAACTCTTGGGCTCTTTTTTCAATACCGAGACGAATCTGGTAGTAGTAGAGGTCGTCCAACTCCCCTTGTTCGCTGACCCATTGGATAATGGCAATTTTTTGTTTGGGTTTGTGGGATTCGCCTGTCTTGAGGTGCTTGGTATAGCCCAGCTCTTCCGCGACGGTTAATATACGGTGTCTGGTTTCTTCTGTAACAGATAGACTCTGGTCGCGATTGAGGACACGAGATACGGTCGCAATAGAGACAGAGGCTAGCTGTGCGATGTCTTTTAAGGTAGCCATAAATCCTCCTCCTTTTAGGTTAGTATATCATATTTTTCTTCTTTTTACCGATAGTTTAGTAAAAGTTTAGTAAAAAGGATTGACCTTGGTAAATCCCTTGGATACAATAGAAGAAAACGATTACACGTTAAGGTGACTTAACGGATAGTCAAAGGAGAATTTATATGACACAAGATCTTACTACTGAAGCCCTTCGCAAAGACTTTCTTGCCGTTTTTGGTCAAGAAGCAGACCAAACCTTCTTTTCACCTGGCCGCATCAATCTAATTGGTGAACACACGGACTACAATGGCGGTCACGTTTTTCCTGCTGCGATTTCCTTGGGAACTTATGGGGCGGCTCGCAAGCGTGACGATCAAGTTTTGCGTTTCTACTCAGCCAACTTTGAGGACAAGGGCATTATCGAAGTGCCTCTTGCTGACCTCAAATTTGAAAAAGAGCATAACTGGACCAATTATCCAAAAGGTGTCCTTCATTTCTTGCAAGAAGCTGGACATGTCATTGACAAAGGTTTTGATTTTTATGTCTTTGGGAATATCCCAAATGGTGCTGGCTTGTCTTCATCAGCATCCTTGGAACTCTTGACAGGGGTTGTGGCAGAGCATCTCTTTGATTTAAAACTAGACCGTTTGGATTTGGTTAAAATTGGAAAACAAACAGAAAACAACTTTATCGGAGTCAACTCTGGTATCATGGACCAGTTTGCTATCGGTATGGGTGCAGACCAACGTGCTATTTACCTAGATACCAACACTCTAGAATACGACTTGGTGCCACTTGATTTAAAAGACAATGTCGTTGTTATCATGAACACCAACAAACGCCGTGAACTAGCGGACTCTAAATACAATGAGCGCCGTGCCGAGTGTGAAAAAGCTGTGGAAGAATTGCAAGTTGCCTTGGATATTCAGACCTTGGGTGAATTGGATGAGTGGGCCTTTGACCAATACAGCTACCTGATTAAAGACGAAAATCGTTTGAAACGAGCTCGCCATGCTGTGCTTGAAAACCAACGTACCCTTAAAGCTCAAGCAGCCCTTCAAGCAGGTGATTTGGAAACATTTGGTCGCTTGATGAATGCGTCACACGTTTCTCTTGAGTATGATTATGAAGTAACTGGCTTGGAATTGGATACCCTTGTCCACACAGCTTGGGATCAAGAAGGTGTTCTCGGTGCTCGTATGACAGGAGCAGGTTTTGGTGGCTGTGCCATTGCTTTGGTGCAAAAAGATGCTGTTGAGGCCTTTAAAGCAGCTGTTGGCAAGCACTATGAGGAAGTAGTTGGATACGCTCCAAGCTTCTATATCGCTGAAGTTGCAGGTGGCACTCGCGTCCTTGATTAGTCAAAAGGAGGCTCTATAGTGACCTTAGTAGATAAATTTATAACACATATCATTTCTGAAAGTTCATTTGAGGAAATGGATCGAATCTACTTGACCAATCGTGTTTTGGTTCGAGTGGGAGAAGGTGCTTTGGAAGTTGAGACTGATCTGGATGAGTTGATTGACCTCAAGGACCAGCTGGTCGAGGAGGCGGTTCGATTAGAGACGATTGAGGATAGTCAGACTGCACGTGAAATCCTAGGTGCTGAACTGATGGACTTGGTAACCCCTTGTCCAAGTCAGGTCAATCGTGATTTCTGGGCAACTTATGCCCAATCTCCTGAGCAGGCGATAGGGGATTTTTACCAGCTCAGCCAGAAAAACGACTACATCAAGCTCAAGGCCATTGCTAAAAATATTGCTTATCGTGTAGCATCTGACTACGGAGAACTTGAGATTACCATCAACCTCTCTAAGCCTGAAAAGGATCCAAAGGAGATTGCGGCAGCCAAGTTGGTGCAAGCTAGCAATTATCCCCAGTGTCAGCTCTGTCTAGAGAACGAAGGCTACCATGGTCGGGTTAACCATCCAGCTCGCAGCAATCACCGCATTATCCGTTTTGAAATGGCGGGTCAGGAGTGGGGCTTCCAGTATTCGCCCTATGCTTATTTTAATGAGCACTGTATTTTCTTAGACGGCCAGCATCGTCCCATGGCCATTAGTCGTCAGAGTTTTGAGCGCCTGCTAGCTATCGTAGAGCAGTTTCCAGGCTATTTTGCGGGCTCTAATGCCGACTTGCCAATCGTGGGGGGCTCTATTCTCACCCATGACCACTATCAGGGAGGTCGTCACGTATTTCCTATGGAATTGGCTCCCTTGCAAAAGACTTTCTCTTTTGCTGGTTTTGAACAGGTCAAGGCTGGGATTGTCAAGTGGCCTATGTCAGTCCTACGTTTGACTTCGGATTCCAAAGAGGAATTGATCAACTTAGCTGACAAGATTTTGCGAGAATGGCGTCAGTATTCAGATCCAAGTGTGCAAGTCTTGGCAGAAAGTAATGGCACACCACACCATACCATCACACCGATTGCCCGTAAACGCGATGGACAGTTTGAGTTGGACTTGGTCTTACGAGACAATCAGACATCGGCAGAGCATCCTGATGGCATCTATCATCCCCACAAGGATGTCCAACATATCAAGAAGGAAAATATCGGCTTGATTGAGGTCATGGGCTTGGCAATCTTGCCACCACGTCTGAAAGAAGAAGTGGAGCAAGTCGCTAGCTATCTTGTAGGAGAAGCTGTTACGGTTGCCGATTATCATCAGAAATGGGCAGACGAACTCAAAGCCCAATATCCAGACCTAAAAGATAAAGAAAAAGCCCTTGAAATCGTCAAGGACTCTGTAGGTGCCATCTTTGCACGTGTTCTGGAGGATGCAGGAGTTTACAAGCAGACGGAGCAAGGACAGGTAGCCTTTATGCGCTTTGTAGAGCAGGTCGGAATTTTGTCAGACTAGGAGCTTTCTCCTTGCACAGTCCTATAAAAAGTAGTATCATAGTGTCGTTTGAAATATCAGGAGGAAACGATGAAAGATTTTCATTTTGACGCTATATCTGCTTTTGAAAATTACGAAATTGAACAAATGAGAGATGGTCATGTTGAGGTGACGACCAAAGTAGTGGACTCGTCGCTCAACTACTATGGCAATGCCCATGGTGGCTATCTCTTCACCCTTTGTGACCAAATCAGTGGTTTGGTGGTTATCTCGCTGGGGCTTGATGGGGTGACACTTCAATCCTCTATCAACTACCTCAAGGCAGGAAAACTTGACGACGTGTTGACCATTAAAGGAGAATGCGTCCATCAAGGTCGCACAACCTGTGTAGTGGATGTCGATATCACCAATCAAGAAGGCAGAAATGTCTGCAAGGCAACATTTACCATGTTTGTCACAGGCCAACGGTCAGAAGACAGACAGGTAAGGATATAACATAAAAAAGAGGCGTACACCTCTTTTTCTTATTTCTTTTTATGATTTAATACAGCATTGAGTACAATGGCGAGTAGGCTGGCTACGACGATTCCGTTTGAGAAGAACATTTGGAAGGCTGTCGGCATGCTGACAAAGAGATTACTGTTGTTGAGTCCGACACCTGCAGCGATTGAAACTGCTGCGATAAGGAAGTTGTGTTCATTGTTAGCAAAGTCAACACGAGCAAGGATTTGCATCCCTTGAAGGGAAACAAAGCCAAACATCACTAGCATGGCCCCTCCAAGGACAGGGCTTGGAATGATTTGGGCGAGGGCACCAAACTTAGGAAGGAGTCCAAGGAGGACTAGGAAACCAGCCGCGTAGTAGATTGGCAGGCGAGTCTTGATACCTGACAATTTAACCAACCCAACGTTTTGTGAAAATCCTGTATAAGGGAAGGTGTTAAAAATTCCTCCGAGAAGGACGGCTAAACCTTCTGCACGGTAACCGTTGCGCAGGCGCGTGCTGTCGATTGGGTCTTTCGTGATATCAGACAAGGCTAGGTAAACACCAGTCGATTCAACCATAGACACCGTTGCGATGATACACATCATGACAATAGAGGAGATTTCAAAGGTTGGCACCCCAAAGTAGAGGGGAGTTGGGACATGGACAAGCGGTGCTGCTGCAACAGGGGAGAAATCAACCAAGCCCATGGTAGCAGCAATGGCAGTTCCAACAACCAACCCAATCAAAATGGAGATAGACTTGATAAATCCTTTGGTAAAGATGTTGATCAAGAGGATGATCAGAACAGTGATGGCTGCAAGCAAGAGACTTTGACCGGTTGGCTCTGGGACGTTATTTCCCATATTTCCAATAGCGACAGGAATCAGGGTCAATCCAATTGTGGTAATGACAGAGCCTGTTACGATAGATGGGAAGAGATTGGCTACTTTTGAGAAAATGCCTGAAACAAGAACTACGTAAATCCCTGATGCGATAAGGGCACCAAACATAGCACCACTACCATGGCTTTGGCCAATCATAATCAAGGGAGCGACAGATTGGAAGGCAACTCCGAGAACGACTGGTAGTCCAATCCCAAAGTATTTGTTGAGTTGGAGTTGGAGGAAGGTTGCCACCCCACACATGAAGATATCTGTAGAAATCAGGTAGGTCAACTGCTCAGCTGAATAGCCAAGGGCTGTCGCAATCATGATGGGAACCAGGATAGATCCTGAGTACATGGCTAATAAGTGCTGCAAGCCAAGAATGGCTGCTTGCGAGTGTTTTTCTTGTTTTTGCATTAGAGATCTGCCTCCTTAAATACGACCTGACCATTTTCAAAACGATCCAAACGAGCAAGTGATAGGACAGGGTAACCTGCTTTTTCAAGCAAATCACGACCGTCTTGGAAGGATTTTTCAATCACGATACCAATCGCTTCAACTTTTGCTCCAGCTTGTTCGATGATTTGGATCAAGCCTTTGGCAGCTTGTCCATTTGCTAGGAAATCATCGATAATCAAGACCTTGTCCTCTGGTGAGAGGAATTTTCCAGCGATAGAAACGGTGCTGGTCACCTGCTTGGTAAAGGAGTAGACTTGGGCGGTTAAGATGCCTTCGTTCATGGTGATGTTTTTAGCTTTCTTGGCGAAAATCATGGGCACATTCAAGGCTTCCGCTGTAAAAACGGCTGGGGCAATGCCTGACGCTTCAATGGTCACGACCTTGGTAATGCCAGCAGAAGCGAATTTTTCCGCAAAAACCTTACCAATCTCTCGCATCAAGCTAAAGTCAACTTGGTGGGTTAAAAAGGAATCCACCTTGAGGATGTTGTCACCCAAGATATGCCCATCCTCAAGGATGCGCTCTTCTAATAATTTCATAAGACCTCCTAAAGTCTAAAAGATGCTTCATTTGCTTGTCTAGAGTTTCTAGCAAGAAATAGAAAAAGGACCTACTTAATCCCCTAAGTAAGTCCCCAAAATAGGCATGGCCAAAACCATACCTCAAGCTGACATACTCATTGTTAGGTGTTCCGGCACCTTGTAGAAACGTCGTGCCAATTCACGACATAAACAAGTAAAATGATATTCAATTTTAAATAGGCTACTGCCAATGTTTTTATTTTACACCAATTAGCTTTATAAATCAAATATTTTGTTAGCAAATAGACCATAAAAGCGAACGAAAAAGCTACAACACTAGATAGTATTGTAGCCCTTTATTCTTCTATTCGCTAAATCTTAAAAAATAGCCATCTGGATCCAAAACTGCAAATTCATGGGGATAAATAAAGCTATCTCCTACTCGAAATTCTCTTTTTGTCAGGGGCCGATGGATGGGATAGTCAGCTTCCAGCAGTTTTTGGTGGAGCTGAGGGACATCTTCAATGCCAAAGGAAATATTGATACCGCGCCCGAAAGGATAGGTTAGTTGGGCTAATTCTTCTGTACTGCCTTCTTCTAGCATAAGTTGGCAGTCTTCAAGCGAAAGAAAGAGGAAGTTTTCTTCTGGACGCTCGTATTCGACAGAAAATCCCAGCAAGTCGCAGTAGAAGTGGCGTGACTTTTCGAGGTCAGATACTACAAATTCAGGAATGACAGCTTGATAGTCCATTAGCTTTCTCCTTAGAGCTCAATCTCCATGACAATGGGTGTGTGGTCTTGGCGCGCACCAGAGTCAATCATGTCGGACTGAGTCACCTTGTCAGCCACGCGATTGCTGGTGAGCCAGTAGTCGATTCTCCAGCCTGTATTGTTGATTTTAGAAGTCTTGCTGCGTTGCGCCCACCAGGTATAACACTCTGGGACATCGCCGTGAATGTGGCGGAAGGTGTCGGTAAATCCAGTTGCCAAGAGGTTGGTAAAACCAGCACGTTCCTCGTCTGTAAATCCAGGTGAACGGCGATTGCTGGCAGGATTTGCAAGGTCGATTTCCTTGTGGGCTACGTTGTAGTCACCAGTCGCAAGGACTGGTTTTTCTTTGTCTAGTTGAGCCAAATACTCAGCGTATTTGACATCCCAGACTTGGCGCTCTTCCAAGCGTTTGAGACCATCGCCAGCGTTTGGAGTGTATACTTGGGTCACGAAAAATTCATCAAATTCTAGGGTAATGATGCGGCCTTCCAAGTCCATGGTAGAAGGGGCACCGATTTCTGGGAAGCTGATTGTTGGTGTGAGTTCTTTCTTATAAAGGAACATGGTTCCAGCGTAGCCTTTGCGGGCAGGTTCTTGAGAGGAACACCAAGTGTTTTCATAACCTGGGAAGAGTTCTTCTAAAATTTCCAAGTGTTTCTTTGTAGGCCCTTTTGCAGAAAGCTTGGTTTCCTGGATAGCGATAATATCAGCATTTTCGACTACCAAGGTTTGTAGGACTTCTTGGGACAATTTTGCACGAGCTGAGTCGCTCGTTAGGGCTGCATTGAGGGAATCAATATTCCATGAGATGAGTTTCATAAGGTTACCTTTTTCATTCAGATTATAGATTTTATTATACCAAAAAAAGGTCCATTTCCCCAACGTATGGCTTGAAAAATCACTCTCTTTCGTTTATAATTAAGAATGATTTTATGAAAGGGAGTGAAAATAAATGAAATTTTACTCATATGACTATGTACTTAGCCAAATCAGTCAGCAAAATGGCATCATGATTGGCTTTGGAATTGTTCTCCTAGCTATCACAGGATTTTTTGCTTTTAAAGCCTATCGAGATAAAAAGGGGACTAAGTTTCGGGAATTGGTCATGATTTTGGCCTTGACCTTGGTGGTCATGCTTTTGGTGACAATCTCAAAATACCAGACCAATCAAGCCTCTAACAACCAATTTCAAACCTCCCTTCATTTCATCGAGCTTGTTTCCAAAGACTTGGGAGTGGATAAATCAGAAGTTTATGTCAATACTTCTGCAGCCACTGATGGAGCGCTTGTCAAGGTAGGTCCAAATTTCTACCGAGCCATGAACGGGAGCCAACCAGACAAGTATCTTTTAGAGAAATTAGAATTGAATCAAACAGACGCTATTGAATTGGTGGAGGTAAACAAATGACACTCAATTATATGGAAATTTTAATCAAACTGGCCTTGGGGCTCTTCTCGCTTGTTTTTGTTATCAATGTGACAGGAAAGGGGAACCTAGCACCTAACTCTGCGACAGACCAAATTCAGAACTATGTTCTCGGTGGTATCATCGGTGGGGTGATTTACAATAGTTCTATCAGCATTCTCCAGTATGCAGTGATTTTGATGATGTGGACGATTTTGGTCTTGACCCTCAAGTGGCTCAATAACAATGTTCGTTTTGTCAAACGCTTGATTGATGGAAAACCAACTCTCCTTATCAAAAATGGGCAGATTGACCCAGAAGCCTGTCGTTCAGTTGGCTTGTCTGCATCGGATGTAGCCCTCAAACTTCGTAGCCAAGGAATTTTCCAGATGAAGCAAGTCAAACGAGCTGTGCAGGAGCAAAATGGCCAACTCATCGTAGTCCAAATGGGAGATGAGAATCCCAAGTATCCTGTTGTCACAGATGGTGTTATCCAAGTCGATGTTTTGGAATCGATTGGTCGTAGCGAAGAGTGGCTGCTTGATAACCTCAGCAAGCAAGGGCATGACAATGTAGCCAATATCTTTATCGCTGAGTATGACAAGGGTGCGGTCACAGTCGTAACCTATGAATAAGAAAAACCTGGGGTCTTGGCCTCAGGTTTCTATTTGCAATCAGAAAGGGATTTTATGTCCATTATTCAAAAACTTTGGTGGTTTTTCAAGTTAGAAAAACGCCGTTATTTAGTCGGGATTGTGGCTCTGGTCTTGGTTTCCGTCCTCAACCTTATTCCCCCAATGGTTATGGGGAGGGTCATTGATGCCATCACATCGGGGCAATTAACCCAGCAGGACCTCCTTCTTGCCCTATTTTACTTGCTTCTTGCAGCCTTTGGGATGTACTATCTGCGCTATGTTTGGCGTATGTATATCCTCGGTACTTCCTACCGTTTGGGACAGATTATGCGCTCTCGCTTATTTGAGCATTTCACAAAAATGTCTCCAGCCTTTTATCAAACCTATAGGACGGGGGACCTGATGGCACACGTAACCAACGATATCAATGCCTTAACGCGTCTGGCAGGGGGAGGAGTTATGTCAGCGGTGGATGCCTCAATCACAGCTTTAGTGACCTTGTTGACCATGCTCTTTAGCATTTCATGGCAGATGACCTTGGTTGCCATTTTACCCTTACCTTTCATGGCCTATGCGACCAGTCGTCTAGGGAGAAAGACCCACAAGGCCTTTGGCGAATCGCAAGCCGCCTTTTCCGAACTCAATAACAAGGTGCAGGAGTCCGTATCAGGTATTAAAGTGACCAAGTCTTTCGGTTATCAGGCGGACGAGTTGAAGTCCTTTCAGACAGTCAATGAATTGACCTTCCAAAAGAACCTGCAAACCATGAAATACGATAGTCTCTTTGACCCTATGGTTCTCTTATTTGTTGGTTCCTCCTATGTTTTAACGCTCTTGGTAGGCTCCTTGATGGTTCAGAAAGGGCAAATCACGGTTGGGAATCTGGTCACCTTTATCAGCTACTTGGATATGTTGGTCTGGCCTCTTATGGCCATTGGCTTCCTCTTTAATATCACTCAGCGAGGCAAGGTTTCTTACCAACGGATTGAGGATCTTTTGTCTCAGGAATCGCCTGTACAAGATCCTGAATTTCCTCTGGACTGTATTGAAAATGGACGTTTGGAGTACGATATTGATAGTTTTGCCTTTGAAAATGAGGAGACACTGACGGATATTCACTTTAGTCTGGAAAAAGGGCAAACCTTGGGCTTGGTCGGACAGACAGGCTCTGGGAAAACATCCTTGATCAAGCTTCTCTTGCGAGAATACGATGTGGATAAGGGAGCCATTTACCTAAACAGTCATGATATTCGGGATTATCGTCTGACAGACCTACGCAGTCTCATGGGCTATGTTCCTCAGGACCAGTTTCTCTTTGCGACCTCGATTTTAGACAATATCTGCTTTGGTAATCCTAACTTGCCCCTTTCAGCAGTTGAGGAAGCGACTAAGCTAGCTCAAGTTTACCAAGATATTGTAGACATGCCTCAGGGATTTGATACGCTGATCGGTGAAAAGGGAGTCAGTCTCTCAGGTGGTCAAAAGCAACGTCTGGCTATGAGTAGGGCTATGATTTTAGACCCTGATATCTTGATTCTAGATGATTCCTTGTCAGCCGTGGATGCCAAGACAGAGTATGCGATTATCGACAATCTCAAGGAGACGCGCAAGGACAAGACAACTATTATTACAGCACATCGACTCAGTGCAGTTGTCCATGCAGATCTGATTTTGGTTCTGCAAAATGGTCAAATTATCGAACGGGGCAAGCACGATGACTTGCTAGTCCTGAATGGCTGGTATGCCCAAACCTACCAGTCTCAGCAGTTGGAAATGAAAGGAGAAGAAGATGCAGAATAAGAAAGAACAATTGGCTGTATTGAAGCGCTTGATGTCTTATCTCAAGCCCTATGGCCTCCTGACCTTTTTGGCACTCAGTTTTCTCCTCGTGACTACAATCATTAAAAGTGTCATTCCCCTTGTGGCTTCCCACTTTATCGACCAGTACCTCAGCAACCTAAACCATCTTGCTATTACAGTTTTATTGGCCTACTATGGCCTCTATATCCTGCAAACTCTGGTCCAGTATGTCGGCAATCTTCTCTTTGCGCGGGTGTCCTACAGTATTGTCAGAGATATTCGTCACGATGCCTTTGCCAATATGGAGAAACTGGGCATGTCTTATTTTGACAAGACGCCAGCAGGTTCCATCGTCTCTCGTTTGACCAATGATACTGAGACCATCAGTGATATGTTTTCGGGAATTTTATCCAGCTTTATTTCAGCAGTTTTCATCTTTCTGACAACTCTGTATACCATGTTGGTGCTGGATTTTCGTTTGACAGCTTTAGTTTTGCTCTTTCTACCCTTGATTTTCCTTTTAGTCAATCTCTATCGGAAAAAGTCAGTGAAAATCATCGAAAAAACCAGAAGTCTCTTGTCAGATATCAATAGTAAGCTGGCAGAGAATATCGAGGGAATCAGGATTATCCAGGCCTTCAACCAAGAGAATCGCCTGCAAGCAGAATTTGATGAAATCAACCAAGAACACTTGGTCTATGCCAACCGTTCTGTGGCCTTGGATGCCCTCTTTTTGAGACCTGCCATGAGTTTGCTGAAACTCCTAGGATATGCAGTCTTGATGGCCTACTTTGGTTACCGCGGGCTTTATCTGGGAATAACAGCAGGAACCATGTATGCTTTTATCCAGTACATCAATCGGCTCTTTGACCCCTTGATTGAGGTGACGCAAAACTTTTCAACCCTTCAAACTTCTATGGTCTCAGCTGGACGTGTCTTTGCCTTGATTGACGAGAGGACCTATGAACCCCTTCAAAAGGATAGCCAAGCAAAGATTACAGAAGGTAATATTCGGTTTGAGCACGTGTGTTTCTCATATGATGGAAAACACCAGATTCTAGATGATATTTCCTTTTCAGTTAACAAGGGCGAAACCATTGCCTTTGTAGGTCATACAGGTTCGGGGAAATCTTCGATTATCAATGTTCTCATGCGTTTTTATGAATTTCAGTCAGGCCACGTTCTCTTGGATGATGTGGATATCAGGAACTACAGTCAGGAAGAGCTGAGAAAAAACATCGGTTTGGTCTTACAGGATCCCTTCCTCTATCACGGGACTATCAAGTCCAATATCGCCATGTACCAAGATCTTAGTGATGATCAGGTCCAGGCTGCAGCTGCCTTTGTCGATGCAGATTCCTTTATTCAGGACCTTCCGCAGGGTTATGATGCACCTGTTTCTGAGCGTGGTTCGAGCTTTTCTACTGGCCAACGCCAGCTTCTTGCCTTTGCTAGAACTGTCGCCAGTCAGCCTAAAATCCTGATTTTGGATGAAGCGACAGCCAATATTGACTCTGAAACAGAAAGTTTGGTTCAAGATTCCCTAGCTAAGATGAGACAGGGTCGGACGACCATTGCTATTGCTCATCGCCTTTCGACCATCCAAGACGCCAACTGCATCTACGTCTTGGACAAGGGGCGTATCATCGAGAGTGGAACCCATGAGGAACTCTTGGCCTTGGGAGGAACCTATCACAAAATGTATAGCTTGCAGGCAGGGGCCATGTCCTAATACTCTTTGAAAATCTCTTCAAACCATGTCAGCTTTATCTGCAACCTCAAAGCTGTACTTTGATTTTCATTGAGCACCAGAAGGAAATTCTTCAAATCACAGATTTCTTGCACCGCCTTTTCCATTTTGTGGTATAATGAAAAATGTTGACAAATAGTATAATAAAAACAAAGGAGAAACAGCATGCTGAAATGGGAAGACTTGCCCGTGGAAATGCAATCAAGCGAGGTTGAGTCTTACTACCAGCTTGTCTCTAAAAGGAAGGGTTCGCTGATTTTCAAGCGTTGCCTGGATTGGGTTCTGGCCTTGTTTTTGCTACTTTTGACTTCTCCCATCTTTCTTGTCTTGAGCATTTGGATCAAGTTGGATAGCAAGGGACCAGTCATTTACAAGCAAGAGCGCGTGACCCAGTACAACCGTCCGTTCAAGATTTGGAAGTTCCGTACTATGGTAACGGATGCGGATAAAAAAGGAAGTCTGGTGACTTCTGCTAACGATAGCCGTATTACCAAAGTGGGGAATTTCATTCGCCGTGTGCGTTTGGACGAACTACCTCAGCTGGTCAATGTCCTTAAAGGCGAGATGTCCTTTGTAGGGACCCGTCCTGAAGTGCCACGTTACACAGAGCAGTACAGCCCTGAAATGATGGCGACCTTGCTCTTGCCAGCAGGGATTACCTCTCCAGCCAGCATCAACTACAAGGATGAGGATACGATCATCAGTCAAATGACGGAGAAAGGTCTGTCAGTTGACCAAGCCTATGTAGAACATGTTCTTCCTGAAAAGATGCGCTATAATCTCGCCTATCTCCGAGAGTTTAGTTTCCTTGGAGACATTAAAATCATGTTTCAAACCGTGTTTGAAGTACTAAAATGAAGTAGTCATGAGAAAATGAGTACAGATAAAAGGAGCAAATCAATGCCAAATTACAATATTCCATTTTCACCTCCCGATATTACCGAAGCTGAAATTGCTGAAGTAGCGGATACCCTTCGTTCTGGTTGGATCACAACAGGTCCGAAGACAAAAGAACTGGAGCGCCGCTTGTCTCAATACACACAGACACCTAAGACTGTCTGCCTCAACTCTGCGACAGCCGCTCTTGAGTTGATTTTGCGTGTTTTGGAAGTGGGACCTGGGGATGAAGTCATCGTTCCAGCTATGACTTATACAGCTTCATGTAGTGTTATCACACACGTAGGAGCGACACCTGTCATGGTGGATATTCAAGCAGATACGTTTGAGATGGACTATGACTTGCTTGAGCAAGCCATCACTGAAAAGACTAAGGTGATTATTCCGGTTGAGCTTGCAGGGATTGTTTGCGACTATGATCGTTTGCTCCAAGTGGTGGAGAAGAAACGGGACCTCTTTACAGCTGCTAGCAAGTGGCAAAAAGCCTTTAACCGTATCGTAATTGTCTCAGATAGTGCCCATGCTTTGGGATCTACTTATAAAGGACAACCAGCTGGATCTATCGCTGACTTTACTTCCTTCTCATTCCACGCCGTTAAGAACTTTACAACGGCTGAGGGAGGAAGTGCGACTTGGAAAGCCAATCCAGCGATTGATGACGAAGAGATGTACAAGGAGTTCCAAATCCTTTCCCTTCACGGTCAAACAAAGGATGCTCTTGCCAAGATGCAATTGGGTTCATGGGAGTACGATATCGTCACACCAGCCTACAAGTGCAATATGACCGATATCATGGCTTCGATTGGTTTGGTACAATTGGACCGTTACCCAGCTTTGCTACAACGTCGTAAGGACATCGTGGACCGCTATGATCGTGGTTTTGCAGGTTCTCGCATCCGTCCATTGGTACACAAGACTGATACTGTTGAATCTTCACGCCACCTCTACATCACCCATGTAGAAGGAGCAAGTTTAGAAGAACGCAACCACATCATCCAAGAATTGGCCAAAGCAGGAATTGCAAGTAATGTACACTATAAACCGCTTCCTCTCCTGACAGCCTATAAGAATCTTGGTTTCGATATGGCAGATTATCCAAGAGCCTATGCCTTCTTTGAAAATGAAATTACGCTTCCTCTTCATACAAAATTAAGCGATGAAGAAGTTGATTACATCGTTCAGACTTTGGTGAGAATTTCTGAAGAAATCCTCGGTTCTGGAAAAAAATAATAAAAAATCTTGACAAAAAGCGGACAATAGCATATAATATTCTCAACAAATCAGAAAAGTAACTATGTTTGATCTTCAGGGAGCCTGTGGTGATTGTGAACAGGTGGTTGGAAGTAGTGAAAGTGGGCTGATTTTAAAAATGAATTTGAAACAATGAAAATTCGGTGCGCACACCTTACAGTGCAACTTGTTGTTAGACAAGGCAGAGATGTAAAGGGGAATAGTCCCTTTATAATTGAGGTGGCACCGCGTTACCAACGCCCTCACATGGAAGTAGATTCTGTGTGTGGGCTTTTTTCTTTCGGTCATTTTGTTTATCTTTTATTAGGGCGTTAAGTCGCTTTGATGAACTTGAGTTCTATCTGCAGCTCCTTGCCTACTACTAAAAGCAAACAAAAAGCCGAATTAATATGGAAAGAGGAAAAATTTTATGACAACTAAAGGTTATTTTGGACAATTTGGTGGTAGTTTTGTACCGGAGCCGATTCAAGCTTTGTTGGATGAGTTGGAAGTGACATTTGACAAGTACAAGGATGATCCAGAGTTTTTGGCAGAATTTCGCCATTACTTGAAGGATTATTCTGGTCGCGAAACACCGCTTTATTTTGCGGAAAGTTTGACAGAGCACCTAGGTGGAGCTAAGATTTATCTCAAGCGCGAAGATCTTAACCACCTTGGTTCTCACAAGCTCAACAATGTTCTAGGTCAAATCCTTCTTGCCAAACGTATGGGCAAAAAACGAGTGATCGCAGAAACAGGAGCTGGTCAGCACGGTGTTGCGACAGCAGCTGCTGCAGCCAAGTTTGGTATGGCTTGTGATGTCTACATGGGTGCAGAAGATGTGGAGCGTCAACGACTCAATGTCTTCCGCATGGAGATGATGGGAGCGACTGTTCACGCAGTTGAAACGGGGACACGAACTCTTAAGGATGCGGTTGATGCAGCCTTTGGAGCATGGATGAATGACCTTGAAGCCTTCTACGTTTTGGGATCTGCTGTAGGACCTCATCCTTATCCTACCATTGTTCATGAATTCCAAAAGGTCATCAGTGAAGAATCTCGCCGTCAAATCTTAGAAAAAGAAGGTCGTTTACCAGACTACGTCATTGCCTGTGTAGGTGGTGGTTCGAATGCCATCGGTGCTTTTTCGCAGTATGTGGCTGATGAAGAAGTCAAATTGGTTGGGGTCGAAGCTGCCGGTCACGGACTTGACACAGACAAGCATGCAGCCACTATGACAAAGGGTAGTGTCGGAATTGTCGATGGTATGAAGACCTATGCAGTCTTTAAGGAAGACGGAGAGCTGGCGCCAGTTTACTCTATCTCAGCTGGTTTGGACTATCCAGGGGTTGGCCCAGAACACGCCTACTTCAAAGATTCTGGCCGCGTAGAATACGTAGCAGCGACAGATGAAGAAGCTGTTCAAGCCTTGCTCCTTCTTAGTAAGACAGAAGGGATTATCCCAGCGATTGAAAGTTCGCACGCCATCGCAGAAGCGGTTAAACGTGCACCGAAACTAAGTAAAGATGAGATTATCATCATCAATGTCTCTGGTCGTGGAGACAAGGACGTAGCTGCTATTGCAGACTACCTAGAAGCTAAAAAATAAAAGATGGAAAAATTACAGTCTTTTCTCTCACAGAGAGCTTGTGGTTGCTGGAATCAAGCAGAGAAAGCTGTAAGGTTGGGTCCATCTGAAACGAGAGAAGAAAACATAATTCTCAAGGGAGTGCCCTTTATCGCACAGCCTGTTATAGGAAAGTTCTGAGACAGGAATGAGAGATAGGAGAAATCCTATAATTGAGGTGGCACCGCGAATTTCGTCCTCACGCAAGTTATTTTGCGTGGGGATTTTTATATATTTATCGTAGATATGGCTATCAGTTTTAAATTATGCTTCATCACTAGATAGATTTCTATAAAATATTTGCTAACGAAGTGAGCATTGACCCGCTATTTCCCGCTATAGTGGTATTCTAGAGAAGCAAAGATGCTTCTCTAGAACGGAATTTTTGAGAGTAAAATAGTTTGGGGAACTATTTTAGCCTGAGCCTAGAAATGAATGAGCGAGGAGCTCGAAAATTAGGTCTTTCATTTCATGGATTTCTAAAATCATCCACTGGATAATTTTACCTCCCGTCCGCACTATTTAAGGGAAATAGAAAAAAGACCAAAAATTAAAAATAAGAAACTGAAAGGGAAATTACAATGGAACGAATCATTCATGGAGATGTCTTATCACCAATCTTGGCTTATATGCGCTTAAAAGGGCAACACAAGGTTATCCTAGAGAGTATTCCGAGAGACAAGGAAACCGCTCGTTTTTCTATCCTAGCCTATAATCCTGTTTTTGAGATTCAGTTTGAAAATGGAGTCCTTTATCAAAATGGTCAAGTGATTGATCGGGATCCTTTGGATTTCCTTTATGAAGTGACTCATAAGAGCCAACACCATTCAGATCTCCCTTTTGGTGGGGGAGCTATTGGCTTTGTCGGTTACGATATGATTTCTCTTTATGAAGAAATTGGCCAAATCCCTGAGGATACCATTGGAACGCCAGACATGCATTTCTTTGTCTATGAGAGTTATATGGTCTTTGACCACAAGAAAGAAAAAATTCATGTCATAGAGGATGCTCTTTATAGTGATCGCAGTCAAGAAGATTTGGAAAAAGCCTTGAACCAAGTGCTTGAGGAATTACGCATTCCTGCTCCAAATGAATTTGAAGATTTGGATCTATCTCCGTTGAACTTCAAACCGCATATCGCTCCTCAGAAGTTTGAGGAAATGGTGGAAACTTCTCGTGACTTGATTCGTAATGGTGATATGTTCCAATGCGTGCTCAGCCAGCGTTTCTCAGCAGAAGTTACTGGAAATCCATTTGACTTCTACAGAAATCTCCGCGTGACCAATCCATCTAATTACCTCTATTTCTATGATTTTGGGGATTATCAAATCATCGGTGCTAGTCCTGAAAGTTTGGTTTCTGTCAAAAATGGCATTGTGACAACTAATCCGATTGCGGGAACGCGACCAAGAGGAGCTACGGATGAAGAGGATAAGGCCTTGGCGACAGACCTGCTTTCTGATGAGAAGGAAACAGCAGAACATCGGATGTTAGTAGATTTGGGACGCAATGATATTGGTCGCATCTCTGAAACGGCCAGTGTTCAAGTCACCAAGTATATGGAAGTGGAGCTCTTCCGCTATGTCATGCATTTGACCAGCGTGGTCAAGGGACGTTTGCTTCCAGGCCTCACTGCCATGGATGCCTTGAAAGCTACACTTCCAGCTGGAACAGTGTCAGGAGCACCAAAGATTCGGGCCATGAGACGGATCTATGAACTGGAAACGGAAAAACGAGGCGTATACGCAGGAGCAATCGGCTACTTGTCTGCGACAGGTGATATGGATTTGGCCATTGCCATCCGAACTATGATTCTTAAAAATCAAACAGCCTATGTGCAGGCCGGGGCAGGGATTGTCTACGACTCCATCGCCCAAAACGAATACCAAGAAACCATTAACAAAGCTAAATCTATGACTAGAATTGGAGAACTAAGACCATGATTTTATTGATTGACAACTATGATTCTTTTACCTATAACTTGGCCCAATACATCGGGAATTTTGCAGAGGTGCAGGTTTTGAGAAATGATGATCCCAAGCTGTATGAAGAAGCTGAAAAAGCAGATGGTCTGGTTTTTTCTCCCGGTCCTGGTTGGCCAGTTGATGCTGGAAAGATGGAAGATATGATTCGTGACTTTGCAGGCAAGAAGCCAATTCTAGGTATTTGTTTGGGTCATCAAGCTATTGCAGAAGTCTTTGGTGGGAAGCTAGGCTTGGCTCCAAAAGTTATGCATGGGAAACAGAGCCACATCAGCTTTGAAGCGCCATCTGTTCTCTATCAAGGCATCGAGGATGGTCGTCCAGTCATGCGTTATCACAGTATTTTGATTGAAGAAATGCCAGAAGGCTTTGAAGTTACAGCTCGTTCGACTGATGACCAAGCTATTATGGGAATTCAACACAAAAGCCTGCCGATTTATGGCTTCCAATACCATCCAGAAAGTATCGGAACGCCAGATGGCTTGTCTTCTATTCGGAATTTTATCGAGAAGGTTGTAAAGTGAGGAAACTAGGATGAAAGAGATTATTGAAAAATTAGCAAAATTTGAACATTTATCAGGTGTGGAAATGACGGATGTCATTGAGCGTATCGTAACTGGGCGTGTAACCGAAGCGCAGATTGCTTCTCTCCTCTTGGCCCTTAAGATGAAGGGGGAAACACCGGAAGAACGCACAGCCATTGCACAAGTCATGAGAGGGCATGCCCAACACATTCCAACTGAAATTCATGATGCTATGGACAACTGTGGTACAGGTGGGGACAAGTCCTTCAGCTTTAACATTTCGACAACTGCAGCCTTTGTCTTGGCTGGTGGCGGCATTCATATGGCTAAGCACGGTAACCGCTCGATTTCTTCTAAATCTGGTTCTGCAGATGTCCTTCAAGCCTTGGGTATCAATCTAGACCTCAAACCAGCTGAACTAGGTAAGGTCTTCGATAAAACTGGAATTGTATTTCTCTTTGCTAAAAATATGCACCCAGCTATGAAATACATCATGCCAGCTCGTTTGGAGTTGGGAATTCCAACAATTATGAACTTGACTGGTCCACTGATTCACCCAATGGCTTTGGAAACACAGCTTCTTGGTATTAGTCGTCCAGAACTTTTAGAAAGTACAGCTCAGGTTTTGAAAAATATGGGTCGTAAGCGTGCCATTGTGGTTGCTGGACCAGAAGGTCTTGATGAAGCTGGCTTGAACGGAACAACCAAGATTGCTCTTCTTGAAAATGGCGAAATCACCTTGTCAAGCTTCACTCCAGAGGATTTGGGGATGGAACGCTACGCTATTGAAGATATCCGTGGAGGCAATGCTCAGGAAAATGCAGAAATTTTGCTCAGCGTTCTGAAAAATGAACCAAGCCCATTCTTGGAAACGACAGTATTGAATGCTGGTCTTGGTTTCTATGCTAATGGTAAGGTAGATAGTATCAAGGAAGGAGTTGCCTTGGCTCGTCAAGTGATTGCTAGTGGCAAGGCCCTTGAAAAACTCAGACTGTTACAGGAGTATCAAAAATGAGTCAGGAATTTTTAGCACAAATCTTGGAGCAGAAGGCGCGTGAGGTCGAGCAAATGGAGCTGGAGGAAATCCAGCCCTTGCGCCAGACCTATCGCTTAGCTGACTATTTAAAACAACATCAAGACCGTTTACAGGTAATCGCTGAGGTCAAGAAGGCTAGCCCTAGTTTGGGAGATATCAATCTCAATGTGGATATTGTACAACAGGCCCAGACTTATGAAGCGAACGGCGCAGTGATGATTTCGGTTTTGACAGATGAAGTTTTCTTTAAAGGGCATTTGGATTATCTACGAGAGATTTCTAGTCAGGTACAGATTCCGACACTCAACAAGGACTTTATCATCGATGAAAAGCAAATCATCCGAGCTCGGAATGCAGGGGCGACAGTCATCTTGCTCATCGTGGCAGCCTTGTCAGAAGAACGCCTCAAGGAACTGTATGACTACGCGACAGAGTTAGGTTTGGAAGTCTTGGTGGAGACTCACAATCTAGCTGAACTAGAAGTGGCCCACAGGCTTGGTGCTGAGATTATTGGGGTTAATAACCGCAACTTGACCACCTTTGAGGTCGACTTGCAGACCAGTGTGGACTTGGCTCAGCACTTTAAGAAAGGTCACTATTACATTTCTGAATCTGCTATTTTCACAGGGCAGGATGCGGAACGAGTAGCACCATACTTTAACGGAATCTTGGTGGGGACAGCTCTCATGCAGGCAGAAGATGTAGCCCAGAGAATCAAGGAGTTGCAAATTGACAAAGGTTAAGATTTGTGGATTGACGACCAAAGAAGCGGTAGAAACAGCCGTATCAGCAGGGGCAGACTATATTGGTTTTGTCTTTGCACCTAGTAAAAGACAGGTGACCTTGGAAAAGGCTACAGAGCTGGCAAAGCTCATTCCTGCAGGTGTAAAAAAGGTTGGCGTATTTGTTTCACCAAGTCGGGCAGAACTGCTAGAAGCGATTGAAAAAGTTGGTTTGGACTTGGTTCAAGTTCATGGTCAGGTAGCAGATGATTTGTTTGAGGATTTGCCTTGTGCCAGCATTCAGGCGGTGCAGGTGGATGGAGATGGTCATGTCCCCAATTCTCAGGCGGATTATCTCCTCTTTGATGCCCCTGTGGCTGGGAGTGGTAAGACCTTTGACTGGGGTCAACTGGATACGTCTGGACTAGCCCAGCCTTTCTTTATCGCTGGTGGGCTTAAGGAAGACAATGTAGCAAAAGCAATTCAACACTTTACTCCCTATGCAGTAGATGTATCGAGTGGAGTGGAGACAGATGGACAGAAAGATCATGAAAAGATTAGAAGATTTATAGAGAGGGTAAAGCATGGCATATCAAGAACCAAATAAAGATGGATTTTACGGAAAATTCGGCGGACGTTTCGTCCCAGAAACATTGATGACAGCAGTTTTGGAGTTGGGAAAAGCCTACCGTGAAAGTCAGGCAGACCCAAGTTTCCAAGAGGAATTAAACCAGCTCTTACGCCAGTATGTAGGACGTGAAACTCCCCTTTACTACGCAAAAAACTTGACCCAGCATATCGGAGGAGCCAAGATTTACCTCAAACGGGAAGACCTCAACCATACAGGGGCTCACAAGATTAATAATGCCTTGGGACAGGTTCTTCTGGCTAAACGCATGGGTAAAAAGAAAATTATCGCTGAAACTGGTGCTGGTCAGCACGGTGTGGCAACTGCAACAGCTGCAGCCCTCTTTAACATGGAATGTACCATCTACATGGGTGAGGAAGATGTTAAACGCCAAGCCCTTAATGTCTTCCGTATGGAGCTTTTGGGAGCCAAGGTTGAGGCTGTGACTGATGGTTCGCGCGTGCTCAAGGATGCGGTCAATGCAGCCCTTCGTTCATGGGTAGCTAATATCGATGATACCCACTATATTCTTGGTTCTGCCTTGGGGCCTCATCCATTCCCAGAAATTGTTCGTGATTTCCAAAGTGTCATTGGTCGAGAAGCTAAACAACAGTATCGCGATATGACAGGTCAAGATCTGCCAGATGCCCTAGTAGCCTGTGTTGGTGGTGGTTCTAATGCTATCGGTCTCTTCCATCCCTTTGTAGAAGATGAGTCTGTAGCCATGTATGGGGCTGAAGCAGCAGGACTTGGTGTGGATACAGAGCACCACGCAGCTACCTTGACCAAGGGCCGTCCAGGTGTTCTTCACGGTTCCCTCATGGATGTGCTCCAAGATGCCCATGGTCAAATTCTTGAAGCCTTCTCTATCTCAGCAGGTTTGGACTATCCTGGTATCGGTCCAGAACATTCACACTACCACGATATTAAACGTGCCAGCTATGTTCCTGTGACAGACGAAGAAGCCTTGGAAGGATTCCAACTCTTGTCTCGTGTGGAAGGAATTATCCCAGCCTTGGAATCTAGCCATGCCATTGCCTTTGCAGTGAAATTAGCCAAAGACCTCGGACCAGACAAGTCTATGATTGTCTGCCTATCTGGACGTGGGGACAAGGATGTGGTTCAAGTCAAAGACCGCTTGGAAGCAGATGCAGCAAAGAAGGGAGAAGCTCATGCCTAAGACATTAACAGAAAAATTGAATGCTATCAAAGCAGCTGGAAAGGGAATTTTCGTTCCTTATATCATGGCTGGGGACCATGAGAAAGGTTTGGATGGTCTCGCTGAAACAATCCACTTTTTAGAAGATTTGGGTGTTTCAGCTATTGAAGTGGGCATTCCCTTTTCAGACCCTGTTGCTGATGGACCTGTGATCGAAGAAGCAGGCTTGCGAAGTCTAGCTCATGGGACTTCTACCCGGGCTTTGGTTGAAACCTTGAAAACCATTCAGACTGAGGTGCCACTGGTCATCATGACCTACTTCAACCCCCTCTTTCAGTACGGTGTGGAGAAATTTGTCAAAGATTTGGCAGATACAGCAGTTAAGGGCTTGATTATCCCAGACCTGCCTCATGAGCATGCCAACTTTATAGAGCCCTTTTTGGTAGACACAGATATTGCCTTGATTCCCCTAGTTAGTTTGACCACAGGACTTGAACGTCAGAAAGAGTTGATCAAGGGAGCGGAAGGCTTTGTCTATGCCGTTGCCATCAATGGGGTGACAGGGAAATCTGGCAATTACCGCGCAGACTTGGACAAGCACCTGGCACAATTGCATCAAGTAGCTGACATCCCAGTCTTGACAGGTTTTGGCGTATCTAGTCAAGCAGAAGTAGAACGCTTCAATGCGGTGTCAGATGGTGTTATCGTTGGTTCGAAAATTGTAAAAGCTCTCCACCAAGGAGAGCCGATTCAGGACTTTATCAAACAAGCAGTAGCTTACCAAAAATAATCACGCAAGCAGCAAGTAAGAGGAAAGGCACAAAAGGAAGTCTTTCCTTTTTCTTTTGAGAATATAAGTTCATGAATGACAGTTGAATATTAGTTTGGGTATTGCTTATGAATGGTATCTATATAGTTGGTGAAATGTTTTAGGAAATGCTTAGGAGATATAACAGTGATGTATTTTCCAAAAGCAAGCAAGGTATTGTATCCCCAATCATTGTCGTTTAACGGATAAGTAATCTCGTAAATATCGCTATTAATAGGTTTTATGGCATTATAGCCTAAGAGTTCCACAAATTGATCAAGAACAATTTTCTGGACATGCAGGATGACAGGTACTTTGTTTTCATTCATCCAAGCACCACCATCATAGGGAAGTGGTGTAAAATGTCTTTTTGAAAAAGTATCGGAGAGAGTAAGTTCACTAATTCTAGCAACTTTAAAAACAGAAAAACGCGCTTTATCAGTATCGTAGGCATCCATATACCAACTCCGGTCCTTATAGACAATACGGTAAGGCTCACAATTTTTTTGACTCACCAGTCCTTGTGAATTAATATAGGAAAATTTTATTTTTACTCTACCTCTGATAGCTTCCAATAACTTAAAAATCAAAGTTCGTATTTCCAAGTTCCCTTGAGATAGAGATAAATCAATTTCGAAATCAGAGTATGTATTGGTAGCATTTAATTTCAATATAGCATTGAAAGTAGAGGCATCTTCCAATACTTGATAACGGCTTTTTAAACCAGATTCGATCGAAAGCCTTTCGGATTGGGTCAGGGGAGATTTATCAGTTTGGAAGTCTTCCATAAGAAAAATGCCTCCATTTTTTCCTTTCATTACATAGAGAGGAATGCCTGCAAGAGATAAATCATCAATATCTCTCATAATAGTTCGTGTGCTGACTTTAAAAAGTTCTGATAATTCTTTAGCTGTTGTTTTTCGTTTATTTACTAAATGAGAAATAATCCCCATTTGACGGTCGATTTTCATAATTTTCTCCTTAAATATGACAGATAGTTGTCATATTACTTTTGTTATGATTATACCATAAAGAAAGGAGTTCATATAATGAAACATCAAACTAAACCATCGTTTACCTTAGTTGGCAAGAGTATTTTGATAGAAGGAACTACAGTTCATGAACATCACTATTCTAAAGAGAAAACGGCATTCTATACTCAGTTATTTAAAGAAGGAATGCTAGGAAAATTGATGCCCCATTCTCTAGATAAAAGAGGCTATGCTTTGATAGTTCCTCATAAAGATGGTATACAATACTACGCAGGAGTTGCGGCAAATAATGCTGTGGCAGGTTACGAAAGCATTCTTGTCCCAGAGAAAGATTATTTAGTAAGCTCAGCCAGTGGTGATAAATCAAGACTCTTGTTTGATAAATTGGAGGATAACTTTTTTGAGGGAGAATATAGCTCGCTTTACAATGATGGAATTATCTTAGAAATACTTTTAAACGGTAATCCCATGGATGCAGAAGTTGAGCTTTGGGTTCCCAATTCAACAAACTAATAAGAACTGATAGAAAATTATTATAGTCGCAGCAAGTAAGAGGAAAGGCACAAAAGGAAGTCTTTTCTTTTTCTTTTGCGAAAGAAAGGCTAAAATCCCTGCTGCCGAAGAGAACTGAATCAAGATGAGTAATTCTGTCACACTAAAAACGAGCGCACAAGAAGCCAGAAATAGAAAATCTCCTGCTCCCATGCGGATATCGATAAAATGGGCCATGATTCCGAGGACAAGGAAGAAAATCATAACCAGATTCCAGCCAGAGCAGGCCATGAGGATTAGGTGGAACGTCAGCCAGACTAGTAAGGGATATTCCTGATGGCGAAAGTCGTAGATGCCCAAGGTTGAGCCAGCAGTGATTAGGATGGCTTGACCCAAGGAAATCCAACCCAAAGACCAAGTCAGAAAGAGGAGTCCTAAGCCGAATTCAAAAAGGGCATACCAGAATGGATAGCGAATCTTGCAGTAGCGACAGCGAAAGCGATTGAAGACCTGCGAGAGAATAGGAATCAAATCTGAGGGACGCAAGCGAGTCTGACAGGAATCACAGTGACTAGCCGGTCGAATAATGGATTGCTCAGGAAAACGGTCAATGACCAAACCCAAGAAGGAAGCGAGAATGCTCCCGACAAGAAAAAAATAAAGATCAATCATACTTATCTATTCGTAAAAAATAGAAGAAGTAGTATAATAAAGAAACATTGATAAGATGGTGAGGTCAAGATGACAATTCGTTTTGAAGAAAATGTGAGCATAGAAAATGCTCAGCTCGTATGCCAATGGTCCAACTCCCTTGGCAAATCCTTTCAAGAACAATGGATGGGAACAATGATTCCTTTTCCCTTAACAATTCAAATCTTGCAAGATTTGAAAGGAATCTTTTCAATCTTTGATGGACAAGAGTTTGTGGGGCTTATCCAGAAAATCAGGCTAGAAGACAGGAATCTTCATATCGGGAGATTTTTTATCAACCCTCAGAAGCAGGGGCAAGGCTTAGGTAGCCAGGCTTTAAGAAAATTTGTTAGTTTGGCCTTTGAAAATGAAGACATAGATACTGTCTCTCTAAATGTCTACGAGGCAAATCAAACAGCTTACAACCTTTACCAAAAAGAAGGATTTGAAATCGTTCAAATGGTTGAAACACCTATACGAAAATACATCATGAAAAAGGGCAGATAATATTCACGTGGGGCTAGAGTCCCAAGGATTTTCAAGGATAAAGAAGTTATCTTTCAAAGTTAGAAACAAGACTTCTATGATTTCTTAGATAGAGGAGATAAACATGTCGAGACCTAGAAAAATACGAATCTTGCTTGCTTCTGTACTTGCCTTAGTTGTTGGTATCAATCTTTATTCCCACCAAGAACGCTTCCAATTAAAGACCTCCTTTGAAGAAAAGGACACTACAGCTGTCTTACAACATTTAACGGCGTCAGGAAAATATGCGTCTGACATGCGAAAAGCAGGCTATATTGTTCCTCCCGACGGTGTCATTCGCTTGGATGGAGGAATTGACTCCATAGGGATAAAAGGAGACATCGATTTGAAAATGTCGAATCCTAGAAGGGATGAAGTCTCGGTTTTATTTGAAACAATGGTAAATGAGGAAAAAATAGATGCCTACTATATTTTAGATCATCATTTAACCCTAAAACGTAGTTACTATTCTCATATTAGGAATCAGAAAAAAGAAAGTGTGAACATCTCTCCAGCCGAAGAAGAACGCCTGTTAAAGATTGTTCGAAAAGAGTTGAAAGCTTTTCTAGATAAGATGTATCAGACTTTGTATGGTTGAGCTTACTAGTAAGAAATGAACGCGAGACCTTGTTTAGAATGTCAACGATGATAAGAAAAGGGGAGAAGAATGTTTACAGAATTGCTCTTTATTGTCTCTTTACTGTTACTTTTACGTTTGTTTAAAAGTAGGCGCTCACGAATGATTATAGGAGTCTTGTATAGTTTGCTGCTAGTCTGGTTTGTCTTTTCCGTTTTGAACTATGGCAAATACACTCTTCAACCAGGTCAATCCGTCAACTTAAGAGTAAATCCCAGAACACAAGATTTGGAATACTATTCAATCTTCATCTTGAAGAAAAACGATTCAAGTAAAATTAAATTAACTGGCTCAAGTGTTTGGAGTGAAAGAAACGGCGATGTTTACTATGAAGTAGAGGGACAAAAAATTATAAAAAGCCATGGTTTGGATGAGGAGGATGAAGAACTTCCAAACACCCAACCAGATATTTATTTAGTAAAAGATGGAGTTGTTGTGAGTTACCAAGGTGAAAAAGTCTTTGATGCCACCAATAACAAGCCCTACACGATAACCATTACCAACGTAGACAACCAACCAGCCCAATTTGAAGCTCAGGTGGTGGATAAATAAGCCAGTCTAGTAGTGTGCAACCTTTTCAATTTTGTTTCAATTCAATAAAAAACATATTATTTTAAGTAAGCAAACAAGCCCTGAAAACAGAGCTTTTCCTGTTAAGAATTTCTTTTAACGAAAATTGGGAAGCGTGTTTAGAATCCGATCTACAAAAAAAGAGGACATTTACGGTCCTCTTTTTGACTACTATAGATGAAAAGGTCAGCTAACTTTGAGCCTTATTTTTCGTCTTTGTGAAGCATGTTTTTAACACCTTCAATAGCGCCTTCGACAGCATCTTTAGCATCTTCAGCAACTTCTTTTACTTTAGAAACAACTTTTTCAGCTGTTCCTTCTTTTTCCATTTTTTCATCGCCGATCATTTTGCCGACACCTTCTTTAATGGAACCTTTTGCTTGGTTTAATTTTTCTTCTGTTGACATGATTCTGCCTCCTTTAAATTAATTGATTTTGACAAGATGAATTAGTGTACGCGAGCATTTTCCTTTGTTTCGCCCTTAACGGCTTCAACACCTTCGCCTACTTTTTCTTGAACAGCAGCAACACCTGAACCGATACCAGATTTCACTTTTTCAA
>NZ_AJRE01000035.1:0-40563 GCF_000296955.1 Streptococcus sp. GMD4S | reverse complement strand
AAGGAGGTTTCCCATGTACTTCCCAACATCCTCTGCCTTGATCGAGTTTCTCATCTTGGCTGTACTGGAGCAGGGGGATTCTTATGGTTATGAGATTAGTCAAACCATTAAGCTCATCGCCAATATCAAAGAATCTACGCTCTATCCCATTCTCAAAAAATTGGAAGCCAGTGGCTTTCTGACCACCTACTCTAGAGAGTTTCAGGGGCGTATGCGCAAATACTACTCCTTGACCAATCGGGGCGTAGAGCAGCTCGTTACTCTAAAGGAAGAGTGGACGCTCTATACCGACACCGTCAACGGCATCATAGAAGGGAGTATCCGCCATGACAAGAACTGACTATCTGACTCAGTTAGAAACCTATCTCCATAAACTGCCTGAAGCTGACCGCATCGAAGCTATGGACTACTTTAAGGAACTATTTGACGATGCTGGCCCAGAGGGCGAAGAGGAACTCATTGCCAGTCTGGGAACTCCAAAAGAAGCTGCCCATGATATCCTCTCTGATCTTCTCGATAAAAAGGTCAATGAGGCACCTGCTCAAAAGAATGACCGCCAACTGCTACATATTGCCCTCCTGGCCCTGCTAGTAGCTCCTATCGGAATTCCGGTCGGAATCGGCATCCTCATGGCCATCATCGGTATTTTTATCGCGGCTGTCTCCGTCATTTTAGCCTTTTTTACCGTTTCGGTGACGGGCATCCTACTGGGCGGACTCTTTATCGTAGAGAGCTTTAGCGTCCTAGTCGAAGCCAAATCTGCCTTTATCTTGATTTTTGGGGCTGGTTTGCTTTCTATCGGTGCTTCTTCTCTTGTTCTACTAGGTATCTCCTATGTAGCTCGTTTCTTTGGCCTCCTAATCGTCCGCTTGGTGCAATGGATTCTTAAAAAAGGAAAGAGAGGTGACAGACATGCGTAAATTGACGAAAGGATTTCTCATTTTTGGTGTGGTTTCTACAATCCTCGGTTTTATCATGATCATTGTAGGCGCCCAGTCCAATGGTATTCAAAGTTTACTTGCCATGTCAAAAGATCCCGTCTATGACAATCGTATCGAAGAAGTGACCTTTGGAAATGAAGTGGAAAAGCTTGATTTAGCCCTTGAGGAACATAGCCTAACCATCACAGAGTCTGTAGATGACAAGATCCACATCACCTATCATCCGTCCGTGTCTGGTCGTCACGATTTGACTACTGGTATGAGTGACAAAACACTGAGCGTCACTGACAAACAAGCCTCCCAACATCGTTTTCTCGGTTCAGGAATCGAAAGCCTACTTCGTATCGCCAGCAACTATTCTAATCGTTTTGACGAAGTCGTTCTCTCCCTACCCAAAGGAAGAAAGCTGCAAGCTATCACCGTCTCAGCCAATCGTGGACAAACTAATATTCGTCAAGCCAACCTTGAAAATGCAACCATCAAAACAAAAGGCTATCTCTTAAGACTAACAGAAAGTTCTATCAAGAACAGCACATTAACGGCATCTCATATCATCAATATCTTTGATGCCGAATTGACAGATAGTCAGGTCAAGACGGAGGGAGCACACATCTATGCTGAAAATATCCAAGTTCACGGCAAGGTCGAGCTAGAGGCTTATTCAACTCTACAACTCATTCTCTCCCAGAAAGAGACCGACCGTATCAATCTAGAAATTTCTTCTCAGCATGGTGGTATCTATCGTCAACCCAAAGAAGAACATCGTGGACAAAAAGAGAATGTACTTGCCAACCCTTATAAAACGGAAAAAGCAGATATCAAGGACCTACTCATTGCAAAAGCCAACCAAGATATCTACCTACCAAAAGAAGAGTACTCTTCTCCATCTAGAAACCATTGACAAAAACGCTTTCATCTGCTAATCTAAAAATAGAAAACGATCATAAAAAAGGAGGTTCCACCATGACACAAGAATGGTTTGAAAGCGCCGATCTTGAGAAGAAATCAGCTCAGACGAAATCGGAAATCCAGCCCGACCAACCAGAGACTTCGGATACTGTAGAGACCGAACCACAAGCAAGCCAAGAAACTCCTATCTCACCTAAAGAGTCGGAAAGGCATGAGGAGGAAGCTCCCGAAACGATAGAAGAAGCCCAAACAGAGGAAGAGGGAGAAGGGAAAGCTGAAGAGGGACACAAGCAAGAAAAACCTGTAAAAGAGAAAAGTATCCTCAGCAAGGCTTTAGAAAGCCCCTATATCCCAGATATTGACCCTCGTAAAACAGCCAGATTAAAAGCAGAAATCGCACTATTTTGGACTTGGCTGCTGGACGCTATCCAAGAACCAACTACCAGCAAGAATACGGACCAAAAGCATCGTTATAGTGTCTTTGCCCTACTCACCTTGCTGTCGTCAATCAACCTTTTCTTTAGTATCTATCATATCAAGCACCTCTACTACGGCTATATGGCCTCTATTGCCAATAGTTTACCTAACCAGCTCCCACCTTTAGATCTCTTTGCTGGACTTTCTATCTTGGTCGCTAGCGCTCTATTTTACTTTTCCATCATTTTGGGAGGCTTTACTGTCCGACGTGTACTGGACCAGGAGAGCGACTTCACATTCCAAGAAGCTTGCGATCGTTACAGCCGACTCTTTGCTATCCCGCTTGTCTTAACGGCTCTAGCAAGTTTCTTTGCACTTTTTGGCGGCTTGCGATTCGCTGGCATCCTCACTCTTCTAAGCATGACCATCTTTGCCCTTGGCAATCTCTTTGTGATTAGCAAGCCAAGTAAGGCTAGTAGCCTTGACCCATTTTATCGTTTCTTGCTAGCTGTCTTACTTGATGGCGCTATTCTCTTACCCTTCTTCATTGCAGAGCTCGCGCTGACAGTTGACTACCTTCGCATCCTGACATTCTTTTAACCAAAATCCCTGCCATTTGTTAATGACAGGGATTTTTATGTTTACTCTTTTTTTGAACCGTGTCTACTTGACGGCTGCCAATTCCTCAAAATTTTTTCCCAAAATGGCTTGTACTTCTAATTGATTGGCATCTAGTTGCTGATAAAATGCTTCTGGTAGCGACTCTAGGAATCTTGCATAGTCCAAGCGAGCGATGGATTCATAGTCTTCTGCTTTGGACCCATCACCAGAAATCGTCACTAGGTCAATCTCCCAAACAAGCTCTTTGCCTGCCAGCTGATCGGTATAAGGAGCTGGTACAAAGGGTTCCTTTGGCAAAATCGTCTTGACTCCTTGGGCTAGGTGATAGATACCGTGCACCTTGCCTTGAGCATCTGGGTAAAATTTCACACTGGCAAGGTAGGCATCAGAGCCTTGAACCTTCTTGACCAACTCTTCAAAATGTGCCAATCCATCCTCAGCCAAAAAGCTCTCGAGGTATTCCTTATTGAGATAGATAGGGGCCAAGAGCCCTTGGCAATATACTAGACGAGCCGCTTTGTCAGATAGATAATGCTTGACCGTTTCTCGGAAATAAGCTTCAAAATCAAAGCCTTCTAGCCCTTCTACCACTTGCCCCAACTTGTTTGATAGGGCTTGGAGGAGAGCTTCTACAATCTCCCAGTCCGCTCTGGTAAGGAAGTCTGGAATCACCACTTGATAGCCTTTTCGGCTATCCGCATAGTTCACCTTGAAGAGAAATTGCGACTGACCTACAATCCCACACTCGATATACTCGAGACGATTGAGGGGCTGACGGAGATAGACCGCATCATAACTGTGTGACTCCAAGCCCTCCACCAAGGCCAAGATAGACTTGGCAGTCAAGACCTCCTGTTGTCCTAGAATGCTTTCTTTATTTGGGATAAAAAATGTTTTCGCCATAACTGGCCTCCTTTGAAATCGTTTACATATAGTATAACCTATTTTCCTGAAAGATACAGAAACAAATTTTAGATTTTTAGATAAAAAGCATAGAAAAACAGCCCCTAAGGGCTGTTTGCTTTATACAGTAGCGACTTGATCCAAGCTTTCACCGATAGCTGCTAGACGCTCGATCACTTCTGCTTGTGTCAATTCATTTTCTGAGACGTAGCGGTTGCGTGGGTGAACACGGCACTCGTGTGAGCATCCACGAAGGTACTTGTCTTCATTTTCTTCTGATGTTAGGATACGACGGTTACAGAAGGGATTTCCACAGTTGACATAACGTTCACATGGTGTTCCATCAAACCAGTCTTTCCCTACGATGGTTGGGTTGACATGGTTAACATCAACGGCGATACGCTCGTCAAAGACGTACATTTTCCCATCCCAAAGTTCACCTTGGACTTCTGGGTCTTTACCGTAAGTTGCGATTCCTCCGTGCAATTGGCCGACATCTTTATAGCCTTCACGGACCATCCAGCCTGAGAATTTCTCACAGCGAACTCCACCTGTACAGTAAACCACAACACGCTTGTCCATGAATTTTTCCTTGTTGTCACGGACCCATTGTGGCAACTCACGGAAGTTGCGGATGTCTGGACGGATAGCCCCACGGAAATGTCCTAGGTCGTACTCATAATCGTTACGTGTGTCAAGAACCACTGTATCTTCGTCAAGAAGGGCTTCTTTGAACTCTTTTGGAGACAAGTAAGCACCTGTTGTTTCAAGTGGGTTGATGTCGTTGTCAAAGTCATTGTCTTCCAAACCAAGGTGGACAATTTCTTTCTTGTAGCGAACAAACATCTTCTTGAAGGCTTGTTCACTTTCTTCGTCAATCTTGAACCAGAGGTCTTCCATACCTGGGAGGCTGTGAACGTAGTCCATGTATTTTTGAGTTGTTTCGTAGTCACCTGAAACAGTCCCGTTAATCCCCTCGTCAGCGACGAGGATACGGCCTTTGAGACCGATTGATTTACAGAAAGCCAAGTGATCTGCCGCAAATTGCTCTGCATTTTCAATTGGAGTATAGAGGTAGTAAAGTAAGACACGAATATCTTTTGCCATAAGATTTGTTCTCTTTTCTATTCTTAAATTTTCAGAATTTTTCATTCAACTATTCTAGTATACCCACTTGAGAAAACGAATGCAATTTATTTGACCGAAAATTATATAGAGAGACCTACCACTGCACTTCATCAGTAACCATAGCGAATCGCAGATAATTCTCTCAATTTTTTGATTTGCTTAGCTTGACTTTCTGACAAACCCAGCTTGTTATCAATCAACACACGTGAGATGTCAACGTTCATTTGGCTCAGAATAAATGGAGTAGAGGTTCCATCGTCCTTTAATCGTTTTTGATAAATCACTAACTGATTTTTCAGGGGAGCAAGTTGAGGCGCAACCTTTATATCTTCCAATAGATGATCAATGATGGTCATCGCTTCACAACGTCTTTCACTTCCTCCAGCAAACCATTTTAATGGTGTCATACTCATTTCCCTCCTGAAATTCGCTTATAAATTGAAAAACTATAATTCCTAACTCTCCAGCCAGTATTTTACCCAAACACCCTATGTAAAAAAGTCAGCAAAAATGGCAAGGTCGCTACAATATTATTGATTACATGCACCGCATAGGAAGGATAAATGCTCTTGGTATAACGGGTCAAACCAGCAAAGATGATTCCAGATGTTGTAAAAACGAAAATATCTAACAGACTAGGCAGGCTTGAAAAATGAGGGAGAGCAAATAAAATAGAAGGAAGAAGCAAATCAAGACCAAATCTCGAATCTTTAAAAAAGGCGTGTTGCAGTAATCCTCTATAGATTAACTCTTCCATCAGTGGAGTCAGAAAAAACAGGGCTATATAAATACCTAGCTCTGCAAAGTTAGTCCCACTATAACCAATCAATACAGCCCAACCTTCCGCAGTTGACTGAACATGTTTAGCTGTCTGAACGTTAAAAGAGATCTGGAGCACTACCACTAATACTGTCAAAATCGAATACCAAAGCCATTTTTCTCTTGGAATGCGAAAGAGATAACCATGGCCTGTCTTAACCAGAATCCAAATCATGACTCCGATAAATAGCAAACTCAAGATATTTTGAATCCAGAAGAAATTGCCTATCTGGGAAGAAAATTGCCAATAGTTTTGGACAATAAGCGTCAGCTGAGAAAGACCAAATACGAAAAATAGGTAAGAGAAGACAGCACTCATTTTGAAAAGAAGGCGATATTTTTTCATAATAAATCCCCTATAGATGTATGTGTATCACATCGCATAAACCCTCAGAACCACTCTTTTCATGTTTACATCCTAAAAATCACTACCTCCCCTAGAGAACTAGGGAAGGCAGCGATCACATTTTTAGGAATTAGGAATGAATACACGAAATCAATCGATCTTATGATTTTTTGTTTTTCAAGAATTCGTCGTATTGTTTTTGCATTTCGTTCAATACTTTTTCGTAAGCACCTTCAGATTTCAATTTTTCCATCAATTCTGGAATAGCTTTATCTGGGTCTACAGTACCAGTGTTGATAGCTGTATCGAATTGTTGCATTGTGTTAGAAATTGCTGAGATTTCAGATTTCACATTGTCAGTGTTAAAGATGAATCCAAGTGCTGGAGATTCTTTAGCTTCTGCCAATTGTTTCTTAGAATCTGCAATTTGTTGGTCTGTAACGTTTTCGTTGATGTAAAGGATCCAGTTGTTACCAGTGTTCCAACCTGACATGTGAGTGTTTCCTTTATATCCATCAAGGACGCGGACACGGTTTTCTTTACCTTCAACTTTTTCCCAGTTCTTACCTTCTGGACCGTAAACAAGACCGTTCAAGAGTTCTGGGTTTGTGTTCAAGAGGTTCAACACTTCCATTGATTTTTCTTTGTTCTTAGAGTTGTTTGAAATGACAAAGTTAGCAACTTGTGTTGTTTGGTTTTTCTTGATAAAGTTAGTGATTGGTTTGATTTGGATGTCTTTGTTAGCAACGCGTGAAAGCAAGCTGTTACCGTAGTCAGCTGGTCCTACTGTTTCTTCACGAACGAACCAAGTATCTTGTTGAAGGTCAAATGAAGTGTCGCTGGTTGCTACGTCTTTTGGAATGTATCCAGCTTCATAGAATTTGTGAAGAGTCTTCAAATGTTCTTTGAAACGAGGCACTTCGTAACGGTTTACGATCTTAGTAGTGTCTCCTTCAAGGTCGATAACAAATGGAAGTCCGTTTGGTACTGGGTAGTCAAAGTTATCGGATGGGATAAAGTTCTTCGTAACCGCAAATGGTACTACATCTGGAGCTTTTTCTTTGATTTGTTTCAAGACTGGTTCAAGTGTTTCGTATGAAGTGACACCTGAAATGTCAATACCATATTTTTCAAGAAGAGCACCGTTGAAGGCAAAGTTTTGAGATGATGCAACGTTAGCTGCAACTGGAACAGCATAAATCTTACCGTTTACAGTGTTCCCTTTGATGTAAGCTGGGTCAAGTGCTTTGTAAAGCTCTGCTCCTTCTTTTTTATACAATTCTGTCAAGTCAGCATAAGCACCTTTTTGAGCATTTACGACATAGTTAGATGCAAATGCGATATCATAGTTTTCACCAGATGATGTGATAACTGACATTTTCTTATCATAGTCACCCCATCCGAGGTATTGGATATCCAATTTAGCACCGACTTTTTCTTCGATGATTTTGTTTGCATTTTCTAGCAATTCATCCAAGTTGTCTGGTTTGTCACCGATTTGGTACATTTTGATTACAGGTTTTTCACCTGAAGTAGTATCGGCAGCTTTTTTGTTGTTACCTGTAAGGTTTCCACAAGCAGCAAGACCAGCAGCCAAAGCGACTACGCTAGCAGATGCAAAAGCATATTTTTTCCAGTTTTTCATGATAAAAACTCCTTTTTTTATTTTTAAACTTATAAACGATTTAATGATTTTTAACTTCAATCACTATGATGAAGTTGGGAAGGGAGAAACGGTGTTTCTCAGCAAATGCTATTCTTTCACACCACCGATCGTCAACCCTTTAACAAAGTAGCGTTGGAAGAATGGATACAGAATCGCGATTGGAAGGGTTGCAACAACAACCATGGCCATACGACCTGTTTCTTTCGGTAGAGCGACTCCCAGTTGACCAGATAGGCCGACTGCTTTTGCGATGTAGTCCATATTTTGTTGGATTTGCATGAGCAAATATTGCAATGGATACAAGTTGTCACTCTTGATGTAAAGAAGGGCGTTGAACCAGTCGTTCCAGAAACCAAGAGCTGTCAAAAGCGTGATGGTTGCGATACCTGGAAGTGACAAGGGCAAACAGATCTGGAAGAAGATCCGAGCTTCACTGGCACCATCGATACGAGCGGATTCGAGAATGGCTTCTGGAATGGTCTTCTTGAAGAAGGAACGCATCAAGATGATGTTGAATGGTGAGAGGAGCATTGGAACAATCAAGGCCCAAACGGTATCACCAAGTTGAAGCAGGCGAGTGACCACGATATAGCCTGGTACCAAACCAGCATTGAACAACATACTAAGAAGAGCGAAGATTGTAAAGAATCTGCGGTACTTAAAGGTTGTACGTGAGATGGCGTAGGCATAAGTGGTTGTAATGAAGACGTTGGTCACTGTTCCGACTACGGTTACAAAAACTGAGATAAAGAGCGCTTGGAGGATCTTATCTTTAAACTGAGCTAGGAACTGGAATCCATCTACACCAAATTTCGAAGGGAAAAAGCTATATCCATACTGGAGGATGCTCTTTTCGTCTGTCACCGAAATGATAATAACGAAGATAAAGGGCAAGATACAAGAAAGAGCAATCAAACCAGAGATGATACTAAAGAAGATATCTGCTTTCTTACTGAAGGAGTGAATGCCGACATTATCGATTTTTTCTTTTTTAATTTTCTTTTCTGCCATATTCTCCTCCTTTCTAGAACAAAGCTGAGTTTGGATCGACTCGTCTTGCAAGCAAGTTTGATAGGATAACCAGAATCAAACCGACAACGGATTGGTAAAGACCGGCTGCTGAAGCCATACCGATATCTGCTGTCTGAGTCAAACCATTAAAGACATACACGTCCAAAACGTTGGTTACATTGTAGAGCTGACCAGCATTGTGTGGGATTTGATAGAAGAGACCGAAGTCTGCACGGAAGATATTTCCGACTGCAAGGATGGTCAAGACTGTTACAAGCGGAGTCAACTGAGGAATGGTTACGTTGCGAATACGTTGCCACTTGCTCGCCCCGTCCACTGTTGCTGCTTCGTAGTAGGTTGGGTCAATTCCCATGATCGTCGCATAGTACATGACACTGCTATATCCAAAGCCTTTCCAAATACCTAGGAAAAGGAGAAGGTATGGCCAAATGCCTAAGTCAGCGTAGAAGTTGACTTCCTTCATGCCAATGGATGTTAGGAAATGGTTGAAAACCCCTTTGTCAATGT
Source organism: Streptococcus sp. GMD4S (assembly GCF_000296955.1). NCBI lineage: Bacteria > Bacillati > Bacillota > Bacilli > Lactobacillales > Streptococcaceae > Streptococcus > Streptococcus sp. GMD4S. The sequence continues at coordinate 31,274 of NZ_AJRE01000035.1, read as the reverse complement.
TTAGGAAGGCATCTGTAAAGAAACTGATGATAACCCATGACAAGAAGTAAGGGAACAACATAGACGTTTGGAAAATCTTAACCATTCTCTTAGAGCGGAGCTCGCTGAGGATGATGGCAATCCCTACTGATACAATCAAACCGATAAAGATAAAGCCGAGATTGTAAAGAACGGTATTACGAGTGATGATAAAGGCATCTTTTGAACTAAACAAGAATCTGAAATTATCTAACCCGACCCATTTACTATTCACAATACTATCTATGAAACCATTACTGGTCATATGGTAGTCTTTAAAGGCGACCACATTCCCAAATACTGGAATGTAAAAGAATAGAATCAACCAGAGTGCCCCTGGTAAAACCATCAAGAGAAAGATCCAGTTATCTCTCAAGGTCTTTGAAAACTTTTTCATAATTTCCTCCCTTTTTATTCCTAAAAACTGATTTCATCGAATTTTTAGGTTTGATAACGATTACATTATTAGTATACTCCTATTTGAAGGCTAGGTTAAACTACTAATTATAGAAAAAACTCCACAAATTATTTTTTGTGGAGAAGTTTTTTATAAGAAATAGGTTTCACGAGAAACACTCTGACTCGGAAAAAATGCCTAAGTCGTATAAATCGTCGATGCGGTCGCAATAGTGTGCCACTGGTTGGCTGTAGTTGCTGCGAAGTCCTTGTCTGCGTAGAAGTCAGTAAATGGTAGGATCACGACTTCTAATTCTTCGATGCGGACAATCTGACCTGCCAGATAAGCCTCGATGCGGCTTTCTGCTCGCTTGATGCGTTGCAAGAGTCCGCCCATACGGATATCAACCGTATCCAAACCAAAGACCTTGTTTTCTTTCAACCATTGGTGGCTAAAGAGGGCATGGAAGTTTTCAATCTCGCTTCTAAGTTTTGGTAATTCTTGCATGGCGATTTGCTGTAAGCTGACTTTGTCACCGGATTTATAAGCTTCACGGATGCGTCGTCCCACATCCACTTTGCTACTTAAAATCTGGTTCAACTGGGCCTGAGTTTCAAATAGGTAGGCATAGTTCCCAGCTTTTTCTTTGATAACAGCAAGCGTTTCAGCGGCCTGAGCGAAGTGCGGTTTGTCCTGTTCAGGTGTCATGTGTCTGTCAAGAATCGGACAGAGAACATCCTGATAAAAGACATAGCGGTTGGGATTGATACCACTGAGATTGCCTGGCAAGTCTGGCAAGAGATTGGCAAGGTCAATCTGCATAAAGTCCTCAACTGACAGACCTGTATTGGTCTTGAAGTGAGCAGACAAACGATCTAGGTCATTGCGGTAGCTGAGTTCTGCCCAGATTTGCAGACTTGGTAGAATAGAAAACTGGGCAGTTTCCCCACCATTGTCCCCCCAACCCGTTACAATGACTTCTTTGATGTCGTTAGCACGACAGGCTTTGTTGGCTTCAAGAGCAATAAGACGGCTGAAATGGTTGTTGGGTGTGAAACCGATCCACTTCCAAGCACCACCTGCAAAGGCAATATCTTGGCTAATCTTGTGATGGTTGCGGAAATTGCGGTTGTATTTTTCCTCGCTATCCTGATAATAGTCCCAGTAAACCAAGGTTACACGGTCTTTGAGACGATCTAGGTAGACACGAGTTTCCTCTGGAATCTCCACGTCACGATCGTACTGGCCATCCGCTGACATGAGTTTAAAGAACATATCACTCCACATCTGGCAGTGGAAACCATACTTGTCTGCAATATCCAGCACGCGCTCCAAGTGTTGGCACATGAGGAGACTACGGTCCACAACACCGTTCAAAATGAGGTAGCGCCCCAAACCAACCAAATGGGCTTCGTCCATCCCGATATTGACCTTGCGTGTCTGCAGTTTAGATAGAGTGGCAAACATCCCATCAACCAGGTCATACACCTTTTCTTCGCCGATAAGGAGAATGTCCTCCACATCACGAAGTTCCTGCACTTCTTTGACACCCCATTTGACGAAGGCTGACAAGTGGGCCAAGGTCTGGATGCAAGGCACAAAGGTCATATCAAACTGCTGGACATAGGCTTCGATTTCCTGCAACTCCTCTGCTGAATAGGCGCCACGGAAGTAACCAAAGTAAGGTTGCCCCTCAATCTGATAGGTGTCTTCCATGTAAAGTTCAAAGGTTGAGTAACCCATGAGAGCCAAGACCTCAATCATCTGCTTGGCAGAAGCCACATTCAGCACCGCATTTCGAGAACAGTCTGCCATGTAGGCCAAATCTTCATAAGCTGCCTGCTCCTCAATCGCTACTTTATCACCTTCTACTAGAGCTGTTGCCAATAAGGACAAGGCGCGGTAAAGTTGGTGAGGTTTGCGATAAGTTAGTTGATAATGTCCACCTTCACCCTTGATAGAGATAGAGGCTTGGTCAGACTGAGCGACTACTACCTCTACATCTGCTAGCGAAATATGCTTTTTAAGCAACTCTAATGCTTGCTCTTGTTTGGGACTAAGTCCTGTAAAAATTACCATTGATTTTCCTCCTGTAGCCAGTTGACAAGGGCACCATAGAGATTGGCATCTGCATGATAGGTGCAAGCTTGGATAACTGGTGCGACCGTGTATTCTTCGTAGGTTTTGACAAATGCATCGACAGCTTTTTTGACGCCTTGGATAAAATCTGGATTCTGGCTAATAGATCCTCCCAGACTAATGACATCTGGGTCGATGAGGTACTGGATATTGAGCAGTCCTTGCGCCAGATTACGGTTCATACGTTCAATGGCTTCTTGGCAAAGGGCATTGCCTGCTGCAGCTTCTTGGTAAATCTTGCGACCATCCCAGTCAGTCTGACCAGATTTTTCAATCACGTAGCGAACCATGTTTCCTGTAGAGGCTAGTAGCGACCAGTTGTTGAGTTTTTCAGCTGGTTCAATGGTTGTCATATAGCCAAACTCACCACCTAAGCCGTGGCGACCACGGTGAAGTTTGCCATTGATTATCATAGCTCCGCCAATTCCTGTCCCAATCACGACACAGGCTGCATTTTCAATCTCTGGGTGAGCCAGCAGTTCACTAAGTCCAACACAGTTGGCATCATTTTCTAGATGGACAGGTAGCTGATGATGAGCAAGCGTCTCATACCAAGAAAAGCCATGAATGTAAGGTACGGCACTGATTCCCTCAATCACACCTGTTTCTTGATTGACCGCGCCTGGAACGCTCATGGCAATGCCCTTATAATCTTGTTCTGCCAAGCGTTGGTCTAGCCAATCTAGTAAATCCTCCAAACTTTCTGGCGTCGGAGTACTTGTCTTATCTAGTATCTTTCCATCAGGAGTCAGACTGGCAAACTTAATCCCAGTCCCTCCGATATCAATGGTTGCAATGGTCATTGTTCTTCCCATAAAAAGGGGCGAATCAGTAGTTAGTCCTTACTCTTTCGCCCCTCCTTTCTATCTCATAGTATTAGTTATCAAACACTTTAAAACTATTAAATGTCTTCTTTTTTGATCAATTCTGTGCGAATTTCTTGTGGTGCTAAGAGTCCTGAATGAACGGGATATGGCCGCTCAAGCAAGTCCAAAATGGTTTGTTGGTGTTCTGATATACGCACATTTTCTTGACTCATATTGTAGTAACGAAGTACATATCCTTCTTCATTTTCAGCTACCTTAAAGGCTGTCGGGCAGACTTGTGGCAAGCTGAGCGCCGCATGGCACAAGAGGCTGCCAGTCGCAGCAACACTTCCTTCTTGTTTAGCAACTTGAAGACTAGTGAATGGTGTTTGGAAGGCTTTAGCACGACGGAAGGCTGAGAAGCGTTCCCCTGCTTGGTGGCATTCGAGAGCAAACTCGACTTCAAACTCACGCAAGCACTGAGCCTCTGGTGTCGGGAAGTAACCCCAGTCACCTAACTCACCTGAGGCACGAAGAATGGTCACAGCAATGGTATCGTCTCCAAGGATTTCATACTCGTGCAGTCCTTTATTAGCCACTGTCACCCCTTTTTCATCGTCATAAAGGCTGACGAAGGCTTGCTGGTGTTGTGGATTTTCAGGATTTTCCCAAGAAGCAGCTGGTTTGTTTGGTCGTGTTACTACCTCATAGATGCTTTCAGAGTCATTGCTTGGACGCGTGTTATGAGTCTTAACCAAGAGACGGATACGGTGGTCCTTGGCAGTATTGGTAAAGCGAGTCTTGAAGCGGATTTGTGGATTGTCAACAAAGACGGTCATCTCTGTTTCCAGAGGAAGGGTTGTCAATTCTTCTGAGCGCCCTGCTTCACGCGTCATAAACTCGATGATGCCTCTTTGTTCCGCATCCAGTTTTTCGTCTGCACTTACTGGAATTGTCAATTCATGCTTGAGCAAGATTTTAGCAAAACGTGCTGTATTTTCCAGGACTTCATAGCCTTTCAGCTCTGCGTAGATAGGCTCTGTTCCTTTTGGTTGGAAATAGATGTACTCATTTCCGATGTCACCACGGTCTTCAAAGCGAATAATATCTTCATACGCTTCATGAGTTGTCTTGTCGTAGACCGTGATGTTTTCATCCACACTGACCGTTACAAATGGCATATCAATTACTCCATTTTGGTAAATACCATCACGGTGTTCTTGTTTTCCTTCGAGCAATTGGAAGGTTGTCCAAGAAAGTGGTGCCAGATGAACAGGTACTGTCACGCGCACTTGACGAGCAATGCGAGCCTGACGGAACTTGTCTTTTGGCAAATCATACTCAAAGTTAGCTCCCAGATCTTCGATTTTCGCTTCTACAGCATGCCCTTCCAAGTCTTCGACACGGTAGCTTGGCAAGGTCAAGGCTGCCATCTTCTTATAGCCTTCTGTTGGGTGCAATTCCTTGAAATCACAAGTCGCCACATCAATCACGGTGCTGACCGTATCAACCTTGTCATGCAAACCTGTGTTAATGACAGTAAAGAGATGGTCGCTTTGCGCTTCGTGAGTTGCAATTTTGCCCTTCCACTCGTTGAGAAGATTGGTCTTAACAAAGTTTCCAACTTGGTTGACCTTGGCAAAACGCGTTTCCATCTCACGGTGAACTTCGTCCACACTACAGCCACAGATGCTATCATGTGGCGCATTTTGTAGAAGGACTTTCCAAGCATAGGTCAACTGCTCCTTATGGTTGTGCCCACCAGTGATGACAGTCAATGGCTCCACTACTTGTTCTAGCAAGTTGCTATTTTCTTGGAAGGCTTGTTTGAGGTAAATCCGTGATGAAGAAGTGTTGGCAAGTGTGTACCAGCCATCTGTTTCCTGACTTGTCAACTCACCTGTAACCGTTGATAACTGCTCTGGTAGAGCACTTTCTACTGCATGGACATAGTCATCAAAGGAACTATGCACAAAGGTCACATCTGGGAAGAGTTCATTTGCCACACGAATGGCTTCACTCAGATTTCGCTGTACAGGCTGGTGGTCACATCCGTTCATCATCAACCATTGGTTGGTCGAAGCATAGTCACGTACGTCTGACAATTTTTGTTTCCAGAAGGCCAGGGCCTCATCCTTATCAACTGGGATTTCATTCCCATTACTATACCAGTTGGCAAAGAGGATACCGAGGACACGACTTCCGTCTGCACCCTGCCAGTACATTTCTGAAAACTGGGATGTGAACTGCTCATCTTCGAGAACTTGGTTGTCAAATCCAATCGGCTTCACACCACGACCAAAGGCTGCCACGTGAATGCCTGATTTTTGAAGGATTTGGGGAGCTTGTCCCATATTTCCAAAGGTATCTGGGAAGTAACCAATCTGGGTTGATTTGCCCCATTTTGCACATTCTGCTTGACCAATCAAGGTATTGCGGACATTGGCTTCACTTGAAATCAAGTAGTCATCCTGCAAGATGTAAAAAGGACCAATTTTGAGTTTGCCTTGGTCGATGTAACGTTGGACTTTGTCGCGATTTTCAGGGCGAATTTCCAAGTAGTCATCAAGGACAATAGTTTGTCCATCCAAGTGGAAACTCTTGAACTCAGGGTCATTTTCAAAAAGGTCAAAAAGATTATCAAATAATTCCACCAACTGCATACGGTGGCTTTCAAAAGGTAAGTACCACTCACGGTCCCAGTGACTATGTGAGATAATATGTACAACAACATTTTCCATGAAGTAAAACCTCATTCTAACTTAAATTTTAACGTTTTAAATGTAAAGGTGTGATTCTGACACGAATCGGTGAAACTAAAGCGCGCTCCTTATACTCAATAAAAATCAAAGAGCAAACTAGGAAGCTAGCCACAGTCTGCTCAAAGCACTGCTTTGAGGTTGTGGATAAACTGACGAAGTCAGCTCAAAACACTGTTTTGAGGTTGCAGATAGAACTGACGAAGTCAGTAACATCTATACGGCAAGGCGAAGCTGATGTGGTTTGAAGAGATTTTCGAAGAGTATTAGCGAATATCTAGATAATCCAAAACCAATTCACAAAACATCATGTTGGCCCAAGAGAACCATTCACGTGAGTAAAGCGTTGGGTCATCCACGTGGAAGCTTTCATGCATGACACCTGTACCACCGTCGCAGGCAACGAGCTGATCCAGCAAGAATTTCTTCTCTGCCTTATCTCTTGTTGTCAAACCTTGGATAGAAAGGGCAATCGGCCAGATATAGCGATAGAAGGTATGAGAACTTCCGAGACCGCTAGCGTATTCTCCTTGGTAAAAATATGGATTTTCAGGGCTCAGAATGGTACGGCGTGTGGCTTGGTAAACCTCATCGTCAATCGCACAGTAACCAAGATATGGAGCAGCCAGTAGACTTGGTACGTTTGGATCATCCATGATGCTAGCATTTCCTAGACCATCCACTTCAAAGGCGTAAATCCTTTCTCCCTTGCTGTTGGTTGTATAGGCATAGTTTTCGATGCCTTCTTGAATCTCTGCTTGGAGACGCTTAGCGTCTGCCACGATGTTTTGGCTATCAGCTAGGTCTAGTTCTGCAAAGATTTCTTGCACATACCCCAATACGACTACGGCAAACATATTGGACGGAATCAAATAGCTATACTGACAGCAGTCATCACTCGGACGAAAAGCTGACCAGGTCATACCTGTCACTACAAAATCAGGTCCAAAGCCATCATTTACTAAGGTGTCTTCCTTGCGGTCCGTATCCCTAACAAAACGATAAGGAGAGTTCTTGTGGTCTTGTTCCACTGTCCAGAGATGAAGAATTTCCTTGGTCGCTGTGACAAAAGTCTCATCAAACTGACTGGTCTCGCCAGTCTCTTTCCAAAGGAGATAAGCCAGCTGCAAAGGATAGCAAAGCGAATCCACCTCGTACTTGCGTTCCCAAATCCAGCCATTAAGCTCTGTGTGATCAGTCTCATGGTGCCCCTTCCAGTTTTCCTCAATATTGAAGGAATTGGCATAAGGATCCTTGAGCACCAAAGTCATCTGACGCTTGACCAAACCTGCAATGGTCTGACGCAAGAGAGGATCTCTTTTAGCCACGTGCAGGTAGGGTCTGAGTTGGGCTGTCGAATCCCGAAGCCACATAGCAGGAATATCCCCTGTCAAGACAAAAGTTGAGCCATCTTCTAGAATCTCGACCGTATTGTCCAAGGTGTCTGTATAGCAACGCTCAAAGACATCCACCCACTCGGGATGGTCCTTAGCCCGCTCCGCTACTTGGTCTAGCCATTCTCTAACAATTTCTTTCGAATAAACCATAGTATTTTTTCCTCTTTCAAACAAGTTTCATGTTCAGTATAAAAAAAAACGCCTCCAAAAGATATACACAAACTAAAGGCGTTTTGAAACAAACTTATGAAAAAAAAGTTGGGGCTCTCCCCAACTTTTCTATTCACTTTTCTTTTCTTCGTAAACCTTATAACCTTCAGTAGCCAGTTCAGCTTTTAGACCTTCTAAATCTTTTGATCCCCAACTTGATACTTTAGAAGCAGCATCAAGATCAAGATTATTGTCCTTCAAAAGGTAAGCTTGATAACCATAGTATTTGTAACGAACTTCTTTTGAATTGCCACTTGACCAAGTTACTTTATAAACTGTTATCAACGAAACTTTCCCATTTGATTTTTTATTCTCTTCTGGGATGACTTTCAAATAACTGCCTTGTGACTCTAAAGTGTAGGTGCTAAAGGAACTATTTTGATTTTCAGACTTGCTGTAGTCATCATTCTTTTTCAGAAGATCCGCAAAGTTCTTCACATCTTTTAAGTCTTTCAACCCTTCAACAGTCACCTCGACCTTATTGTTGTCAACAACTTTTCCTTTTGATTTTAACTCATTGATATAGGTCGCACTAACAGTAAGAGTAACTGTATCTCCGTTCTTCAAGTTTGTCGGACGTTTGTTATCTTCAAAGTTGAAATAGGCGTCTTTATTAGGATTTTCTGTAATAGACGCTATGCCATACCCATTAAATCCAGTAAATGTCACAGGAGTTTCTTTGAGCAAATCAGCCGTTGATACCTTCTCATATTCTTTCAAGTTTTCAACTTTGAAAGTTTTCTTTTCAGCTTTAAATGGTGAGTTCTTTGAGCTTGTAGTTACGGTGAATGTAACTTCGTCCCCATTTTTGAGACCATTTGTTTTGTCAAATTCATAATGGACACTACTAATCATCGCTTCTGCTTGCATCAATTTAGACGCCAACTTGCCATCTCTTGACACTTCTGCGTAAATAATAGGGTCTTTTTTAGCCAAACCCGCTGCCTGATCCTTATTAAAGCCTACTTTTTGGTATGCTATTTCTGCTACTTTCTCAGCAATATCTTGACTATTATAAGTTACCGTTCCAGATTCTTCATAACCTGAAAACTCAACTTTGACGTCGCCAATTAAGCTTTTTGGTTGTGACTGGATAACATTGTATCCCACAAATGCCACAATAATAACGGCTACTGCCACAAGAGCTGCAATGATTTCTTTGCGTTTCGTTGCAAACAATCCTTTGGTTTTTTCAACGACTTGTTGAGCCGAAGCCTCAGCTGAAGCTTTTGCATCTTCTTTCTGTTCTGGCTTAGAATCTTTCTCTTCCACCACTTCTTCAGATTGGTCATCTTTTGCTTGCTCAGAAGCCGTTTCTTCCACAGTTTCTGGTTCTTGAGTAGCAACTGACTCCACATCCTCTACAGGCGTGTTTTCAACCTTCTCTACAGATTCTTCGTTATTCACATTATTTACCGAATCACTCATAAAAAAATCCCCTTTTCTTTTTTATTGTCTCCATTCTAACAAAAGAATGAATATTTGTAAATTATTAACCGAAATTTATAGGGGCATTTACTTTTTAAAATTCGGTTATTGGCAATTTCATGTTATACTAAACAAAAACCTCTACAGGAAGCTTTTTTATGAAACCACTACTTGAAACCATCGATACCCGCTTTGGGACTGCTAGCAAGCATGCCTTTTCTCGAGGAAATACCCTGCCCTACACGGGCGTTCCTTTTGGGATGAATTATTTTGTTCCCCAGACCAGTGACCAGGAGGGAGCTTGGTTCTTCGATCCGCATCTGCCCGTCTTTCAAGGGATTCGATTAACCCACCAACCCAGTCCTTGGATTGGCGACTACTCTTGGCTCCTTCTGACACCTGTTACAGGCCAGCTAGGTGGAGACAGCCTCTTCCATCGTCAGTCTTCCTATGACCTAGATAAGGCCTCCTTCCAACCTCACTATCTGAAGATTTTCTCCCTGCGCTATCAGATTGAAACCCAGCTCACACCGACTTGCTATGGCGCTTCTATTCGTTTGGAGCAAAAGCAAGGCAAAGACCTCTCCCTCTATCTTCACGCAGCAGATGAACTGACCGTAGAGCAATTAGATAAGCGGACTCTTGCCCTAAGACAAGAAGGTAAAACTGAGACTACCAAAAATCCTCTGATACTGTTTACTGCTTTACAAATGAATACGGATATTCTTGCTATCACACAAGAAGAGAGAGACTGGCGAATTGACTTAGCAAGCAGTCAAGCCGAGATTCAACTAGCAACTTCTTTCATATCGCCTTCTCAAGCTCTGCTTAATCTACCTCAAAAGGACTTTGACAGCTGTAAAGTAAATGCGAAAGCGGACTGGGAAAATCTCCTCCATCGTTTTGATATCATGGAGACAGGAGAAGCTGACCGAACCTTCTTTGACCACTGCCTCTACAGACTCTTCCTCTTCCCACAGACTTTTTATGAGGTGAACGAATCAGGGCAAGCCATCCACATGGATCTGGCTACTGGTACTGTCAAGCCCGGCGTCCTCTTTAGCAACAATGGTTTCTGGGATACCTTCCGCACCACCTTCCCCCTCTTTGCCCTTGTCATACCAGAACACTATCACCGCTTTTTAGAAGGTTTCCTCAATAGCTACCGCAATACTGGTTTCCTGCCAAAATGGCTGGCCCCAGACGAGCATGGCATGATGCCTGGTACTCTTTTAGACGGCATTATCGCAGATAGCGCCTGCAAGGACATGGCTATCGATTTGGAAGAAAAACTCCTCCAAGCCATGCTTGAAACAGCCAGCAAGTCCGACCCTCTCGGCATCAATGGCCGTCACGGTTTGGCACAATACCAAGAATTAGGTTATCTCTCTACCGACCACCACGAAAGCGTCAGCCACACCCTTGACTATGCCTATAGCGACTTTTGTATCGCCAGCTGTGCCGAAAAGCTTGGTCAGAATGACATCGCGGAAACTTATAGAACTTCGTCACAAAATTACCACCATCTATTTGACACTGCGACGGGCTACATGCGTGCGCGAGATAGCCAAGGCAACTTCCGCCCCGACTTCTCTCCTTATAGTTGGGGACGCGACTACGCCGAATGCTCTGCCATTCAAGCGACCTTAGGCGTCCTCCACGACATCCCAGGCTTAATCCAGCTTATGGGTGGAAAGGAAACCTTTAGCCACTATCTTTTGAAAGCCTGTCAAGATGCTCCCCTCTTTGAGACGACTGGCTATGGTTATGAGATTCACGAGATGAGCGAGATGGCTACAGCTCCTTTTGGGCAAATGGCTATTTCCAACCAACCTAGTTTCCACATCCCTTATCTCTTCCGCTACAGTGACTACCCTGACTACACTGCCCTACTCATCAAGTCGATAAGTCAGAAAGCCTTTCACCCAAGCTGGCAAGCCTATCCTGGCGATGAGGATAATGGCAGTCTCTCTGCTTGGTACATCTGGTCAGCTCTTGGATTCTACCCGACCTGTCCAGGCAAACCCAGCTACGACCTCGGAATCCCTATCTTTGACCATCTCCGTATCTACCTGGCTAAGGAAGATAAATGGTTGGATATCCATGCTGAACAAAACCACAGCCACTTCAACTTTGTCAAAGAATGTCGATTGGACAAGACCATAGTATCTAGCATTCAACACCAAGACCTCTTGAAAGCTGAGCAACTGACCTTCACCCTCAGCTGGCTACCAAACCACTCCTAACCCAAAGAACCTTTGCATCGCGCAAAGGTTCTTCTTTTATGAAACTTGGACTTGAAGTTGATTCACAAGCTGACTCTCTACAGTTATCCACAACTTGTGGATAAGAAAACATGCCTAAAAATCAGCTTCTCCAGAAGTTAGCTCTTAGACTTTGAACCTGTCACCCTCAGGCAGACCTGCTCAAATCCCTACTAGACTAAGATTTCTACTAGAAAGCTAGCCCGTTACTAGTTTCCGGGGCAATTCTCAAGACCCCTCTAGGATATTAGCTAAATGTCCTGTTCCCCCTAGACTTATCCACAGACTGTGCATAAACTATTGTTCCAGACTGCTCTCTTTGACTATAACAAAAATCGATAGCAACGTCAATATGACTAAGATCCCTTCCTAAATCCCCTGAAAAGATTCTATAATTTGTACAATCGTAGCTTTTGCATTCGCCAGCTAGTGAGAATCAGCCAGTAGAAAATGACCTCTTTATCACATTGTGAACAGCACAACTGTGGTACTATAATACCTAACAACCTAATCGTTTCCAGCAAAAAATCCCGCAGATTTGCGGGATTCTCTCTTGCATCAATGCGCTAACATTTCTTGGGCGATTTCTTGACCAGATAGGTTATCTGGGTAGTAGGTTGGCCAGTTATCCATTTCTTCAAAGAGGGCTTCTTGGCTTGTGCCTCCAAAGAAGATATGGAAATGTTCTGCCTTGACTGGGGCGATATTGTGGTCACTAAACTGAACATACTTGAACTGTCCAGCGTCCGCATCTGTCGCTTCAAAGAGGAAGCGCACACCACGATTGCCTTTCTTATAAGTCAAGATTTTCTTGCCGACATACTTATAGGTGAATTTCTTGCTTTGGCCACCTTGAACAAATTCCATAGTGTTATCCGTGATGTTGATTTTGGTCACATCTGTCTGATAGCCTTTTCTATAGTAAGCCTTATACTCATCCTTGGTCATCTTACCAGTCAACTTAGCCTTGTAGTCAAAGACTTGATCAAAAGTTCCATCCTCAAGGAAAGGATAGACAGACTGCCAGTTGCCAGCATAGTCACTCAAGGTGCGGTCCTTGACATCTGCATCCTCAAAGTAACCATTGTGAACTGTCTTGGTATTTTCTTCCTTCTCTGGTTCGATTTCTGGTCCTTCTTGGTCCGTTGTCTGTTTCAAAGCCTTGAGGTTTTTCTCCATCACGGAGATATAGTCCTCACCAGCCTTGGTTGCTTCTTCTGTTAGACTTTCTAGCGGATTGAGCACGTCTAGTTTGACACCTGTTTCTTTTGAGAGTGTATTGGCGAGGGCTTGTGAAGCATTTTCTTCAAAGTAGATATAAGAAATCTTGTTTTTCTTGATATACTCTGTCAATTCTGCCAAACGTGCTGCTGATGGTTCTGCATCTGGTGAGAGACCTGAGATGGATACTTGCTTGAGACCGTAGTCCAAGGCAAGATAGTTAAAGGCAGCGTGCTGGGTCACAAAGCTCTTTTGTTTCGCTTGAGATAAGCCATCTGTATAAGCCTTATCCAATGCTTGCAATTTTTCAATGTAGGCAGCTGCATTCTTCTCAAAAGTCTCTTTTTTATCAGGATAATCTGCTGACAAGCTGTCACGGATATGCTCTACCAGTTTGATGGCGCGTGCTGGTGAAAGCCAAACGTGGGGATCGTAGTCGTGATGGTGACCTTCACCACCATGATCATGCCCTTCCTCTTCTTCCTCACCACCTGGCAAAAGTAACATATCACCTGTTGCCTTGATGGTTTTCACTTTTTTCTTATCCAAGGATTCTAGCAATTTTGGAACCCAAGTTTCCATATTTTCATTTTCATAGACAAAGGTATCTGCGTCTTGGATTTTGGCAACTGCCTTGGCAGACGGTTCGTACTCATGGGGTTCTGTACCAGCACCGATGAGAAGTTCTACATTAGCAGTATCTCCTGCGACTTGTTTGGTAAATTCGTAGACAGGGTAAAAGGTTGTCACGATATTTAGCTTCCCATCTGCCTGTTTTTGATTGGAACAAGCCACTAAAAACAGGGCACATAGACTAGCTAGTAGTAAGCTCAGTTTTTTCATTTCATTCTCCTATTTGATAAAACGTTTCAGTAGACTGACTAACAAAAAGACAGCTACAAAGATAATGGTGATACTAGCGCTGGCAGGGGTTTCCGCATAGTAGGAAATATAAAGTCCTGCCACCATTCCCAAAAAGCCAATAGCGCTGGCTAGTAACATAACGGATTTGAAGTTTTTCCCCAGACGAAGGGCAATACTAGCTGGCAAGACCATAATGGTCGATACCAGAAGAGCTCCTGCTGCAGGAATCATAAGGGCAATGGCCACCCCTGTCACCATGTTAAAGAGGATAGACATGGTACGAACGGGCAAGCCATCCACAAAGGCCGTGTCCTCATCAAAGGTCAGGATATACATTGGTCGCAAGAATAAGAAAGTCAAGAGTAAAACGACCGCAGCAATGGCAAAGAGGAAAATCACCTGCTCCTGGCTAATGGTCACAATCGAACCAAAGAGATATTGGTCCAAACTCATGGAGCTCGAACTTTTCCCCTTACTCATGACAATCAGAGACACTGCAAGTCCTGTTGACATGAGGATGGCAGTTCCGATTTCCATAAAGTTCTTATAGACTGTCCGGAGATACTCCAAAAAGACCGCAGCGATCAAGACAATGGCAATGGTTGAAATGGTTGGAGAAATTCCCAAAACCAGACCAAAGGCTACTCCTGATAGAGAAACGTGACTGAGGGTATCACTCATGAGACTCTGACGACGTAAGATAAGGAAGGTCCCAAGAACTGGAGAAAAGAGACTCATGGCAATGACCGCCAAGAAGGCACGCTGCATGAAATCATAAGATAACAAACTAAGCATGTTCCACCTCCTGATCGCTTTCGTGAACGTTGAAACAACGCCATGGCGAATCTTGGTTACGAACTAGATGAATATTGCGATCCGCATAGTCCTTGACTTCCTCAGGGTCATGGGTAATCATCAAAACAGCCTTACCATGATGGTGGGCACTATGGTGCATGAGTTCGTAAAATTCATTTTTGCTTCCAGCATCCATCCCTGTTGTCGGCTCATCCAGGACAAAAATATCTGGGTCAGAAGCAAACATCCGGGCAATCACTGCTCGTTGCTTTTGCCCTCCCGAGAGGGAACCAATTCGTTTGTCACGATGTTCCCACATACCAACTGAGTCTAGACTAGCCTTGATATGCTCCTCATCATGAGCATTCAAGCGACGGAACCAGCCTTTTCGCGGATAACGACCCGACTTGACAAATTCATAAACCGTACTTGGAAAACCAGCATTAAAACTGGCTATCTGCTGGGGAAGATAAGCTATCCTAAGTTTTTTCCCATGAGTGTTTGTCTTTGAGATGGTTACCTTACCAAATCTTGGCTGCAAGATGCCTAGGCTCGCCTTGATAAGCGTTGTCTTGGCAGCTCCATTTTCACCAGTCAGGGTGACAAACTCCCCACTATCAACACTATAGTTGATGTGCTCGAGGACAGGTTCCTTGTCATAATAGAAAGACAAGTCCTCTACTGTAATATACCGCATTATTTGATTTCTCCTACTAAAGCAGTTAAAAACCGCTGGATAACTTCTTGTTCATTTGGAGTAAACTGACTTGCCACTTGTTCATAGGCTAAGAGCGTGTGTTCATGATGATGGTGGTGTTCCTCTGCCACTGGTCGAGCCAGCTCTGTCAGTTGATAAAAGATCACACGCGCATCTTTGGGATCTCTGGATGTCTCTAACATACCCTCTTTGACCAAAGATTTGATAGCCTTGGTCACTGCCGCCTGACTGACATTAAGGCGACGGGCCAACTCCGAGTTGGTTAGGGATTCTTCTGACAAGAGCATGAGGATGTGTTCCTGAGTATTGGTCAAGGCAACGTCACTCGTGCAATGCCCGATTAGAATTTCATGCTGGTTCTCAGATCTCAAGATCACCTCGTTTAAAAAGTTATCGATTTCCTGCGCAAGCTGTCTCATGTGTTACTCCTTCCCTAGCTATCTTTTTCGTAAAAAAACATAGATAGCCACCGATTCTTTACTGGTTAATTATATCATAAACCAAAAAAGAGTCAAGGGAAAAAGGCGTAAAAACGTTTCCCTAGACTCTTCTAGATGTAAAATTTAACCTATTTTTGCTTTGGTTTTCGACTCGATAAGATACCTGCCAAACCAGCTACCATTCCCATCAAGAGCAAGAAGATGGACTGTTCGCTTCCTGTATTTGGGAGGGCCTTTTCTGAGACAACTGCCTTCTTGCTAAATTGACCTGCCACCTCATAAGTCAATGGCACATTTGTAGTCGCATCGCTAGCAGCTGCATTCGTTTGAGGCGTTTCTACTGGTAGACTAAAGTTTTTAGAATCCACAGAAATCGTCCGTGAGTTCGGATTGATCTTTTCATACTGGGTCAAATCAGCGGTTTTCAGATACTCTTCAAAGGCAGCATCCATAGAAGGACCTTCTTCTCGCGCACCACCTAACATCGTGTAGCCATCACCACCCGCAGCTAAGAAATCATTGGTTGCAAGATAGTACGTCTTTGCAAGGTCTAGAAGATCATAACGACCAGTCGTGCGGTTTTTGACCTGGATGGCCAAGACACGTTTGCCTGATGGTAGGTTGGTATCATAGTAGACCTTCACACCTGAAACTTGCAAGAAACCACCACTTGGCTCCAACAATGGTTGCCCGTTCTCATCCAAGACCTTCTTGCCATCCTTATCGACCTGCAAGATAGATCCGAGTGATTTTTCAAACATATCCAATACTTGTTGCCCAGTCACTTGTATTTGTGAGATGGTATTTCCAAATGGAAGAACGGCAATGACATTTCCTTTAGTGATCGGTTTGCCTTTTGCAATGGTTTCACGCAAGCCACCACCATTTGTCACAGCGATGTCAGTCGGATGGCTAAATCCTGTTTGACCATACTGATAGAGCGAGTCTGCCACGACGTTTCCGAGGTTGGTTTCACGGACCCGAACATTTTCACGATCACCGTTTAGTTCTACAGGGCTGTTTGAAACAATCTCAACTGCATTTTCAGCATCGTATTTTTGTTTAATGTCTTTGACTAGTTTTTCAACTGTTGGATTGGCTGGTAATTTTTTAGCATCAGCAGCCGGAATCTGAGTTGGATTGCCCAAAAGCTGACGTGATTTGTAGATAACCTTCCCAACATTATGAAGGTAACTTCCTGTTTGGTTATAGGTAACATTGTCGCCATAAGTTGTGGAAGCTACTGTATGAGAATGCCCATCAATAACTGTCACACGTTTGCCTTTGAGACGAGGATTTTTAGAGAGAGCTTCTGCCAAAGTTGAACCACGCCATTCTACTGGGGTTGTGGTATCCACACCCAAGTGAGCCAGCACAACATAGTGTTTGTAGTCCTTACCTTCTGCACGAGCCTTGGCTTGAACTTCTTCGATGACCTTATTGACTTCAGAGATTGGATCTGTAAAAGTTACCCCTTTGACATTTTTAGGGTGAGTTTTGGTTGCTGTTTCAGGTGTTGTCACGCCGATTACAACAAACTCATCACCTTCCACAGTCTTATCTTTATCAACGATTGTAGAAGCTTCAAAAAGACGAGCTCCATTGACATAAGTATTTGAGCTAAGTAATGGGAATTTCAAGATTTCCTTGTATTTCTTAGCTTCGTCTAAACCAAAGTCAAACTCATGATTTCCTACTGCCATGGCATCATACTGCATCTGATTGAGAATTTCAGCACGCGCTTCACCCTTGGTAGAGTTGGAAATCGGCAAACCTTGGAAAGCGTCTCCCGCATCAACAACTAGAGTATTTTGAGTTGATTTCGCACGTTCCTGCTCAATGACAGTCGCTAGCTTGGCATCTCCAATTACGCCCTTTTCCTCTACAATACGGCCATGAACATCATTGGTGTGTAAGATAACGGTGTCTTTTTCTTCGCTTTTAGGAGATTCAACAGGAGCTTCCTTTGCTTCCGTCGATTCAGCACTTGTAGGACTTGCCGCCTCTGTTGTTGGAGCTGCAGGAGTTTCTGAAGTTGCTGAATTTGCTGGATTTGCTATAACTGCAGGACTTTCTGCAGGGGCAGTTGCTTCTTCAGCATAGACCTGTCCAGCTAAGAAGGCTGGAGCTAACAGGGCTGTCGATAAGACAGGTAATAAAGAACGTTTGTTCATTTTAAAATCCCTTTCTTTTCTTTTTCTCTTTTATATTATACGCTATTTCTAAAAATTTTGAAACTTTTGACCTATTTTCATCTTAAATATTCGCCATTTAAACAAAAAAGCTTGGGTTTAATTCCCAAACTTTTAGACCATTCTATTTGAAATCTTTGATGTTCCCATCATAGGTCGCCCAGTCCTTGCTAAAGAAGCGGTCATTCATCTTGTAGTCTGGAGCTGGTTTCGGATCCGTCAAGAAAGGATTGACAACCTTATCAAAAGCTAGCCAACCTAACCATCCTAGATGAATGGTATCCTTAACAAAATAAGGGTCCCCTCCATTTTTTGAAAAATCAGCAATATTGGTAAAACCCTGACTTTCTAATTGGTAACGAATTTTCTCCACTGCATGCTGGTACATCTCTTCACTGAGCCCTGTGTACTCCATCCACTTCTTGTTAACCGGCTGAATGACAAAGAGCACATTGACATTCGACTTAGCAAATTGATTGAGGACCAGCTGCAAATCATTGTATTCAGAGGACTTGA
Organism: Streptococcus sp. GMD4S; assembly: GCF_000296955.1. Classification (NCBI taxonomy): domain Bacteria; kingdom Bacillati; phylum Bacillota; class Bacilli; order Lactobacillales; family Streptococcaceae; genus Streptococcus; species Streptococcus sp. GMD4S. The sequence goes on along the minus strand of NZ_AJRE01000035.1, from coordinate 13,110 downwards.
GGAAGTTGTAATTTTTTTGATACCCTTCCCATTTTTTTAAATCCTTTTGAATCTCTCTCGTATAGAAATGATTTTCCATCCCCATATCGTTATTGGTCGTATTTGCTTCTGCGTCCTTACGAACAATTTTTTCTAACTCATCATAAGAAAATTGATCCGGAAGATCTTTTAAATAGTTCTCCACGTGTTCCTTGTACTTGAGTTGTCCTCGAATGGAGAATTGTCCAAAGAGAGCGGATTGTTTTTCGTTGAATCGCGCAAAAATATCAATAGCAACCTGATCAACATCTGATAATTCTTCACCCTTTGACAGTTTTTGAACAATGCCTTTCAATGCAACATTAGGATTCTGCTTTAACAATCGAATAGCCGCATGCTTTGCAGCAATGTCACCAGATTGATTTCCCAAAAAAGCTGTTAATTGGTCACTGTTAAAAAATCTCTGAAACGCTGCGGGTTCATAATCTGTCTCCGTAAACCACTGAGGCGAAATCACAAATACAGCCTGCTTATTCTCTATTTCTGGCAAAATTTGCTGTAGACCAAAATATTGATTGAGAGAGGCTGCTCCTGCTTGACCTAGAAAGTAAGGACGATAGGGACGATGGTATTTTTCTGCTAAAACAGCTGGATGGACACTATCAAATCGAATCCATTCACTGGACCCTAGAAAAGGAATAAAACGCATATTTGGATCCGTAAGAGCCCTTACTTTTTGGCTTCTCTCTTTAAAACTCTCTGCACTAACAGAAGCCGCCGAGTATTTCTCCTCCGTCAGATTATGGCTTGTTGTACCTGGATAAAAAAAGATGAGTAGAAGAACCAAAAATCCAGCAATGAAGATAGGCCCGAAGATCAGCCACAAGCGTTTAAGCATTCTTCAACTCCGTAATACCTTCTACGATTTTATTAGCCGTATTCCAGTCATCACGACCGAACTCCGTCACTGGAACACGAATGTCAAAACGGTTTTCAATCTCCACAATCAATTCAACCGTTCCCATGCTATCCAAGACACCGGCATCAAAAAGATCTTCATCCATCATGTCAGAAACATCTTCCATAAACAACTCATCAATAATTTCAATAACTTCTGATTTGATATCCATTTTTTATATCCTTTTATTTTTTAAACCATAAATCATTCAAAAATCCAGAAAAGATTAAGAATGAAACCATCACGACATGGAAGGTGACAACCATGCCAAGCAACTGAATCCAGCGATTCTCAGGTAAGGAACCCTTTCCAGCTTTTTTCCGTTCTTTATTGAGCGCTTTTTTCTTACGAACCCAAGCGTCATTGATGACCAGCCCAATCCCATGAAAAAGTCCGTAGGCGATGTAGTACCAGGTCACACCATGCCAAAATCCCATAATCAGCATATTGAGAATATAGGCTACACTTGAGGTCACATTGCGATTTTTAAAGACCTTCTTTCTGGTCAACACCATGACCATCCGCATAAAGACAAAGTCACGGAACCAGAAAGACAGACTCATGTGCCAGCGATTCCAAAACTCTTTTAAATCCCTTGACAAAAAGGGCTTGTTAAAGTTGACAGGACTATGAATACCCATCAAGTTTGAAATGGCTAAGGCAAACATAGAGTAGCCCGCAAAGTCAAAGAAGAGCTCCAGACCAAAGGTGTACATGACCGCTAAAGCGTAGAGGTTAAAGAAACCACCTGTCTGCAAGGCCAAATTTTTCAGCGGAGGCAATAATGTCTCTCCTAAAATGTGAGCCAAGATAAACTTGTAGAGGAAGCCAAGCATGATATATTTGACAGCCTCTTCTAGCATATCCATCAGCTCATCCCGCTCAGGAATGGTCTCGTAATTTTCATTGAAGCGTTTAAAACGATCAATAGGACCACTTGAGAAAGTCGGCATAAAGAGAAGAAAACGTAAGAATTGCCAAATCGTTAAATCCTTGATGACACCGTCTCTCAACTCAACGATAACCCCAACTGCACGAAAGGTTAAGTAAGAAATCCCTAAAAATCCAAACAAAGATTGAGGTCCATGAATAGCAGGAGATACTTTCACAAAGACAATAGGCAATAGGGATAGAAAACTAACCAGGTAAAATATCCATTTACTATCCCGTTGTTTCCTGTACCTTTTGTAGAAAGATACAAGAAGTACTTGCCAGATAACATAAAGGATCAAAGCGCTTATTTGATTCGTCTTTCCACCAACCAACATGGTGACGATAAAGAAGAGACTAACGAGCACCTCGTACAAGGCAAAACGTTTCTTGAAAAAAAGACCGATAAAGATAGGTAAAGTTGCAACAATTACGTATAAAAAGTACTGAAGATCACCATAAGGTTCCAAATGAGGTAGCTGTTTATAAAGCTCCATCATCTACTGTTTACCTCGTTAATCAAGCTCTTGATATCAATTTTACCATTAGGCGTTAGCGGCAAACTATCTCGATAAAGAAACTTAGAAGGCATCATATAGGACATCATGATATCTGCTAGGTCTTCTTTGATAGCCTTGGTAATATCGATATCACGTTCAAACTGCTGACGGACACCGTCTTTTAGGATGACATAGGCCAATAGATTTTGCACCTTGTGGTCCTTGTTATAACGTGGGACAGCAACAGCAGACTCGATAAAGCGAGACTTGTTGAGGTTTTGAGAGACATCTTCAAGCTCAATGCGATAACCATTAAACTTAATCTGGAAATCCATGCGTCCACCATAGAGAAGCAAGCCCTCATCTGTCATGGTTCCTACATCCCCTGTGTGGTAGGCTGGTAGTCCTTCAAACTCAAAGAAAGCTTCTGCCGTTTTTTCAGGATTATTCATATAGCCTTTTGAAACAGCTGGCCCTGAAACGATAATTTCTCCTTGCTCACCATTTGGAACTTTCTTACCTTCCTCATCAATGATAAAGGTCGGAGAATCCGCCTTGGTATAGCCGATTGGCAGGCGTTTGAGAGTCGTCAACATCTCATCAGTGACGGCAACTGCTGACAAAGCTACTGTCGCTTCTGTTGGACCGTAGGCATTGATAATACGGGCATCTGGGAATCGCTCGCGCAGTTTTTGAGCCGTTTTGACTGTCAATTCTTCCCCATCAAAGTAGAAATGCGTGATGTCAGGCATTTTCTCGCTGTTGAAGTCTTCAGACAACATGGCCATATCCGCAAAGGATGGTGTTGATGTCCAGATAGCGATTGGCAATGAAAAGATGGTCGCAAAGAGTTGCTTAAAGTCCTGAGTGATGGCTGAAGGAAGAGCGAAGAGCGTACCACCTAGTGCCAAGGTCGGCGCCCAGTACATGACAGACAGGTCAAAAGAATAAGGTGGCTGAGCCAGCATTTGTGGACGACTTGGCGTCGCAAATTCCTTGTCTGTAATCATCCAGTTGGTAAAGCTGAGGAGATTGTCATGGGAAATCTGCACTCCTTTAGGCTTACCAGTCGTACCAGAAGTAAAGATGATGTAGTAGTTGTCATCTCCCTTGACTGGATGGGTCATCTCGTAGCTAGAAGCTTGAGCAAAGGCTTCATGGACTTGCTCTAAATTCAGTATTGGTATACTTGTCTGCTCTAATGGAAAATCTGAAATAGCAATAATCAAGCTCGGTTCTGCAACTTCTACGATAGCAGAAACTCGTTCCAAGGCCGAATGGCTATCAATTGGAATGTAGGCATGGCCTGACTTAGTTAGCGCTACAAAGGTAGCCAACATCTCATATTCCTGACCACCAAAAACGACGACTGGAGATTTCTCAGGCAAGCCTAGTTGGTCGATAGCTGCAGCCAAACTATCCGAATCAGCCTTCAGATCACCATAAGTATGCTCTTGCCCCAAAACATTGTAAACTGGATAACTGGCTTGTGTCTGAGCAAAGTGCTCAATCGTTTCAATCATATCTTTTATCGGTTTATTAAACACTGTTCCTCTTCTCCTTTAAACTAGAACTCATTATAAATAAAGGTGCCTTGGCTCTGACCAAGGTAACTAAAAAAATAAAGCAAACCAAGTAAGATTACAAAATATAGAGCCGTCCGGCCTAAGAATACATGTAAATTTCGTTGTTTTTTCATAAGCTATCCATTAATATATTATTTCTATTAACTATCAGTATGTATTGTTAGTATCTTATCTTCCTAACATTTTACCACTTTATCAACCTTTTTTTCAACTGTTTACCATAACTTAAAAATTGGTTTTAGCTTATTTTAAGATAAGTTAAAATATTAATGTTTTGGCCATCAAAAAAGAGCCTGAGATTTTCATCTCAAACTCTGTTGCCAATAACTCTTTTATCTTAGAAAAGTGAAAATACGAGAACTGCTAGGGCCGCTCCGAGGATAGGTCCTACAACAGGAATCCAAGCATAAGACCAGTCTCCATCTCCCTTGTTTGGAATTGGCAAGATGCTGTGCATGATACGAGGTCCAAGGTCACGGGCTGGGTTCAAGGCATAACCCGTTGTCCCACCTAGTGAAAGACCGATACCAACAATCAAGGTCCCCACTGCAAAGGTCCCTAAACCGGCTTGAAGGTCATAGAGCCCCAAGGCAAAGATTGTCAAGAGCAAAACAAAGGTTCCAAGGATTTCGCTGATCAAGTTGGATACTGTATTCTTGATTGCTGGTCCAGTACTAAAGGTCGCTAAGATATTCCCTGCATTTTCTTCTGCCTCATAATGTGGTTTGAATTGCAACCAAACCAAAATCTGAGCCACCATCGCTCCTGCGAATTGGGCTAGGATATAAGGGAAAACAGAACCCCAAGAGAGTGTTCCTTTTAAGGCCATAGCAAACGTCACAGCTGGATTTAGGTGGGCTGGACTGAGCGTGCCAGATACAAAGGCCGCAACGGCTACAGCAATTCCCCATCCCATAGTAATCACAATCCATCCTGAATTGTTGCTCTTAGTTTTGGGAAGAACCACACCTGCAACAACACCATTTCCTAGGAAAATCAGGATTAAGGTCCCCAAAAATTCTCCAAATAATTCTTTCATCATATCTTTGTCTCCATTTAAAAGAAGGAGAGAGAAGGCAAGGAAGGCTTGTCTCCCTCTCTTCTAGTTTCTCTTAATTTTTCAATTCCGCTAGATCGTTGTTAGTAAGGGCTGCTTCAACATCCGCACGATAAGTTGCTTTTTCTTCATCAGACCAGTCATAGAATCGTCCCATTTCATCCAGAACTGGCTCAACGATGCTATCTAAACTATCACGCATAAAGAGCATGTGGTTGGTACGACGAAGAAGAAAGTCAACTGGGCTCAGAGCCAACTCATTGCGCATTGCATAGTGAAGTGACAAAGTGTCTGCCAAGCTGAGTCCTGGCGCTTGTTCCAAGCTGTGAGCAAGGGCAAAGACTTTCGGTGCATTTGAACCGTAAAGATTTGCAAGATAGTGGGCTTCCTTGCTATCCAAACCACGTGAAACTCCAAGTTGAGCAAAGGCTTCGATTTCTGAGTCCACATTTGCTGGGTTCAATTCTCCACCTGAAACAGGATAAGTCTTCGAGTTAATGAGTTTAAAGCTGCGGTCAAATTCGGCTTTGAGGATATCGACTACGCGCTCCATAGCTCCTTCAGCCATCTTACGGTAGTCTGTAATTTTACCACCAGCAAGGGTCAAAAGACCATTATCATCACGATCCAAGCTCGAACCACGAGAAACTGCAGATGGGTCCAAATGTTTCTCAGATGTGCTGCTTTCAAGCTTGCTGACAGCAGATTCAACATCTTCACGTGTTTTTTCTTTCGATAGATAAGCTTCGACAGTCGCAATCAAGTTGTTAAAGCTTTCGTCGCTAATGGTTCCGTTATTTCCGCCATTGTAGTCAGAAGCGCTATTGCCTGCAATCAATGGACGAAGACCAGCCCAGCTACTTTCGATATCATCAATGGTGATGTTGGCTTCTGGGAAGCGGTTGTTGACAATACCAAGTAGATAATCTACATCTTCCTGAGTCACTTTTGGATGTTCCAAATCGCCTGTGTAGTCTGTATCCGTTGTACCAAAGTAAGTCTTGTTTTCACGTGGGAGAACAAAGACCATACGACCATCTCCCAAACCTGTGTCAAAGTAAACCGGCTGTGAAACCTTGATCTTGCTTGAATCCACTACCAAGTGCACTCCCTTAGTTGGACGCATTTGTGAGAATTGGGTTCCCTTATTAGACAAATTACGCACCTTGTCGCTCCAAGGACCTGTTGTATTAATCACCAGACGAGCCTTAATTTCAAAGACTTGGTCTGTTAACAAATCACGAGCTACAACACCTGTAATCTTGCCATTTTCATCAAAGAGGAAGCCTTCTGCCTTAACATGGTTGGCAATGAGAGCACCGTCTTGGTTGGCACGTTTGATGTTTTCAATCACGAGACGCGCATCGTTGTTACGGAAGTCAAGATAAACCCCACCTCCTACCAAACCTTCTTTCTTCAAGTTTGGCTGGCGTTCCAAGACTTGATCCTTGCTCAAGACCTTGTTAGCAGCTGGTGTGTTGCTAACACCTGCCAAAAGGTCATACAAGTCCATGGCTACTTTGAGACGGAAAAGGCTAAAGGTCGCTCCATCCTCATCGTAAACTGGCAAGAGCATTGGATCTGGTTTTGGAATATGTGGAGCAATTTGTTGAACCACCGCACGTTCAGAAACTGTATCTGACACCACTTCTACGTCGAATTGTTTGAGGTAACGCAGGCCTCCGTGGACCAATTTTGTTGAACGGCTGGATGTCCCTTCTGCGAAGTCCTGCATTTCAATCAAACCAGTATCAAGACCACTGGCTGCCGCCTGCAAGGCTACCCCAGCACCGGTAATCCCACCACCAATAATCAGGAGGTCCAGGGTGCGTTCCTGCATTTTTTTAATTGATAATTCTCGTGTTTTCTTTGAAAATTCCATATTTACACACTTTCTAACTGAGTCGCTTTATTCTTCCAGTATTAGTCATCGATTTCCGCAAAGACTTGAGTTGCTTTCACAGCCTTCTTCCAGCCCTTATAAAGTTGTTCCTTACGAGATTCGTTCATCGATGGTTCGAAGAGTTCTCCTGTCTCATTCAAGAGTTTCAACTCATCCAAATCCTTCCAGTAACCCACTGACAATCCTGCCAGGAAGGCTGCACCTAGGGCAGTTGTTTCCAAGTTTTTAGCACGGGCAATATCGATTCCCAAAATGTCAGCCTGGAACTGCATGAGGAAGTTGTTCATGGCTGCACCACCATCTACCTTCAAGACTTGGATAGCTGTCTGCGCATCCACTTGCATGGTGTCGATGATGTCGCGTACTTGGTAAGCGATGGATTGCAGAGTAGCCTTGATAAAGTCTTCTTTGCTTGTTCCACGAGTTAAGCCAAAGACTGAACCACGAGCATTTTGATTCCAGTATGGAGCCCCTAGACCTGTAAAGGCAGGTACGACATAAACTTCGTCATTGTTGTGAGAATTGAGAGCATATTTTTCAGACTCTGGTGAATTTTCAACCATGCGAAGTCCATCACGAAGCCACTGAATGGCACTTCCTGCGATGAAGATAGAACCTTCCAAGGCATAGTAAACCTTGCCGTTGATTCCGTAACCAATGGTTGTCAAAAGGTTGTTTTCAGACAACTGCATCTCTTCACCAGTGTTCATAATGATGAAAGAACCTGTTCCATAAGTATTCTTGACCATCCCTGGTTCAAAGGCCAACTGACCGAAGAGGGCTGCCTGTTGGTCCCCAGCCATACCTGAAATTGGCACTTCTCCACCGTAGAAATGGAATGGAGCAGTCTTGCCGTAGATTTCAGAGTTAGAACGAACTTCTGGAAGCATAGCCTTAGGAATGTTGAGGATTTCCAAAATCTCATCATCCCATTTAAGATCCTTGATGTTATAGAGCATGGTACGAGCTGCGTTTGAGTAGTCAGTTACGTGAGCTGCGCCGTCAGTCAATTTCCAAACCAGCCAAGTATCAATGGTACCAAAGAGCAATTCACCCTTTTCAGCTCGCTCTTGAGCGCCTTCTACATGGTCCAAAATCCAACGAACCTTGGTTGCAGAGAAGTAAGCATCGATGATCAAACCAGTCTTTTCATGGAATTTTTCCACATAACCTTGGCTTTTTAGTTGTTCAGCCAAAGGAGCAGTTTGGCGTGATTGCCAAACGATAGCATTGTAGATAGGGAGACCTGTTTTCTTATCCCAGACGACAGTTGTTTCACGCTGGTTGGTAATCCCGATGGCCTCGATTTGACTTGGTTTCACACCACTTTCGATGAAAGCACCCGCGATAACTGACTGAACAGAGTTCCAAATTTCATTGGCATTGTGCTCAACCCAACCTGCTTGAGGGAAAATCTGAGTGAACTCTTTTTGACTAGAGCTGACCTTTTCTCCTTTTTTGTTAAAAATGATGGCACGAGAACTGGTAGTTCCTTGGTCAATGGCCATGATGTATTTTTCTTGTGACATGTGCTGTCCTCCTGATAAAATCTTGAGGGGGTTCCTCTTTACAGTAACTAGTATACAAAATAAAGCGCTTTCTTGTTTATCAATTTTTTTTAAATTTTAAAAAAATGTGAGGAGATTGTGCGAATTTCACAAAAAAGACCTGAAAACTCAGGTCTTTTAGGCAAATAGCATCTGACGGATCGTAGCTAAATCTTCCATATCCAAATCATTTTTCAAATAGTAGATAGGTGTTTGTTCTTTCTTATGGATAGGGTTGTTAGTAATTAACAAATCATAATGTCGACTGGGGTCATAGGCTTCAATAGTAATGAAACGATTGTATTCCAAATACCGTTTCAAAATGGCAGCCATCCTAGAAAAGACAAGGAAACCAGATGTCAAATCCAGACCAATCCTCATATGTTGGCCACCATTTTCTGCCATATACTCTATCAACTGGAGCCATTCCCAGAGAATTTTCTTATCCAAATCCGTTCCCTGATGAAAGGCTGGCAAGATATGAAAAATTCTCTCTGCAGTCCCTTTAAAATCATGTTCCATCAGCAAATAGGGATGGCGATTCTCTGTCTGGTATCTGTACTGATCTTGTAAAATATAGCCCTTGTATAGATAAATTTGACCACAGAGCTGGCTGAGTTCATAGGTGACATGGTCCTCTGTGTAGTCCCCCAGCAGCTCCTCCTTCTTCATCTCTTGAATCAATTGCGTCAGCAAATCAGCTAATTGCCCACCAAAACCAAGGATATACTCCATAGTATGAAGGGGCAAAATACGATGGGAAAGGAGAAATGAAAAGAATACCATCATCTCACCATCCTCAGTTCCTAGAGGGATATGTTGCCCAGCAAAAAAGGACGAAGCCTTTCGAAGCAAACGAAGATAGAAAATATTGTCAAAATACCCTCGCATTTTTTCTTCTATAACCTGAAACTGACAGGCATTGACCCGAAGACGCTGTTGACTGATATGAGCCCAGAGAACCAAGTCCAATTTCTGCCCCGAAGACAAGCTAGCACCGCAGATTTCTTCTAGGGTAGCAATCTCTTGTTTTCTCTCAGCTTTCTGCATGTGACCTTCCCACTCCTGACTGGACCAAATCTTGCGGAAAAGACAGAAATAGAAATAGCGAATCTGATGCTCCGGACCTCGCCAACGGCCATTTTGGATGGATAAGTCAAACTCTGACAAAATCTGATTTAGACTAGCTAAGTGGCGACCAAGCGTGGCCTCGCTAATCATCAATTCTTGAGCCAACTGATGAGCTAGAAACTGTTGGTGATAGAGAAGGTAAACCAAAATTTGGTACTTAATGGCATTGTCTAGAAACAAGCTCCGAATCTCTCTCCCCTTGGTAGCTGCACCAATCGACAGACGCAGATTTTCATCTTCCAAATGGATGGTCAGCTCTAAACCTCTTTCCAAGGCATTTTCGTTAATCAGAGAAATGTACTTGGTTAAGGTCGCCTTTGAAAAACCTGTTTCTTCCATGGCTTCCTTGACGGTTGTCTGCGAATCTTGTAATAGAAAGGAAAGGACTAAAAATTGACCAGATTCTGCTTTTTCCATCAAATCGCCTAAATACATTTGTTACCCCTTTCATTTTCTCCTACAAGAATAGCATAAATCTTAGAAATGCGGAAATAATCTGTTTCTCATTTTATTTTAAAGTTGATTTCCTCGTCATTATTCCAGAGAAACAGCAAACACACGACTCCCCCTTTAGGCATTTTTATGCTAAAATAGTAGCTATGGATAAAATTATTAAAACTATATCAGAAAGCGGCGCCTTTCGTGCTTTTGTCCTTGATAGCACTGAAACCGTCCGCACTGCTCAAGAAAAACATCAAACTCAAGCCAGTTCAACCGTTGCACTTGGCCGTACCCTTATCGCTAGCCAAATTCTCGCAGCCAATGAAAAAGGAAATACCAAACTAACTGTTAAAGTTCTTGGAACCAGCTCTCTCGGTGCCATCATCACGGTCGCAGATACCAAGGGCAACGTCAAAGGTTACGTTCAAAATCCAGGCGTTGACATCAAAAAGACTGCAACGGGTGAAGTCCTAGTCGGACCTTTTGTTGGAAACGGTCAATTTCTCGTTATCACAGACTACGGTACTGGAAATCCTTACAACTCCATGACTCCTCTCATTTCTGGGGAAATCGGTGAAGACTTGGCCTATTACCTTACTGAAAGCCAACAAACCCCTTCAGCAGTCGGCCTCAATGTTCTTTTGGATAAAGACGACAAGGTCAAAGTTGCCGGAGGTTTCCTTCTCCAAGTATTGCCAGGGGCCAAGGAAGAAGAGATTGCCCGCTTTGAAAAACGCATCCAAGAAATGCCAGCCATCTCAACCCTTCTAGAAAGCGATGACCATATCGAATCCCTTCTCAAGGCCATCTATGGTGACGAATCTTACAAACGCCTATCTGAAGAAGAAATTCGTTTCCAATGTGACTGCAGCAAAGACCGTTTTATGAACGCTCTTGCCAGCCTTCCAAATTCAGACCTTGAAGAAATGAAAGAGGAAGACCACGGGGCAGAAATCACTTGTCAATTCTGCCAAACAACTTATAACTTTAATGAAAACGACCTGGAGGAACTCATTCGTGACAAATCTTAATACACCTTTTATGATTGGCAATGTTGAGATTCCCAATCGTACTGTTTTAGCACCCATGGCTGGTGTCACCAACTCAGCCTTTCGTACCATCGCAAAAGAGCTCGGGGCTGGACTCGTTGTGATGGAAATGGTCTCTGACAAAGGAATCCAATACAACAACGAAAAAACTCTACACATGCTTCACATCGATGAAGGCGAAAACCCCGTTTCTATCCAACTCTTTGGTAGCGATGAAGACAGCCTAGCACGCGCAGCAGAATTCATCCAAGAAAATACCAAAACTGATATCGTTGATATCAACATGGGCTGCCCTGTCAACAAAATCGTGAAAAACGAAGCTGGTGCTATGTGGCTCAAGGATCCAGACAAGATCTACTCTATTATCAACAAGGTCCAATCTGTCCTTGATATCCCCCTCACTGTCAAAATGCGCACTGGCTGGTCTGATCCATCCCTAGCCGTGGAGAATGCCCTCGCAGCTGAGGCTGCAGGTGTCTCTGCCCTCGCTATGCACGGCCGTACCCGTGAACAAATGTACACAGGTCACGCAGACCTTGAGACTCTTCACAAGGTCGCTCAAGCTCTGACCAAGATTCCATTTATCGCAAATGGTGATATCCGTACGGTACAAGAAGCTAAACAGCGTATCGAAGAAGTCGGTGCTGACGCTGTCATGATTGGTCGCGCAGCCATGGGAAATCCCTACCTCTTCAATCAAATCAACCACTACTTTGAAACAGGAGAAATTCTCCCTGATTTGACTTTTGAAGACAAGATGAAAATCGCCTACGAACATTTGAAACGCTTGATTAACCTCAAAGGAGAAAACGTAGCCGTTCGTGAATTCCGCGGCCTCGCTCCTCACTACCTCCGGGGGACATCTGGCGCTGCCAAACTTCGTGGAGCCATTTCACAAGCTAGCACCCTAGCAGAGATTGAAGCCCTCTTGCAATTAGACAAAGCATAATACACAAAAAAACCGTAACTCACTTGGAGTTTACGGTTTTTTAGATCCTAGGAAAACCTAGGTACTATTATTGAATCAAGGCAACGCTCGAAACTTTACCATCCGCACCTGTTGTAATTTGGATGATTTTTCCTCCACCGATTTTGGCATTATACTTGCCATCATCAAGGGTGTAAGAGTAGCCTCTGATAGAATAGTTTTCTTTCTTTCCATCTGCAGTTTCTACTGTAAATTGGCCCCCTGATGAAACCGTAATAGTTTCGCCATTTGCTCCCTTCCAGTTGCCTGCAGCTGCTGAGAAGTCACCATCGACCATGGTTAAAACACCCTTGTAGCGTTTGTTGTGTTCTGCTTGCTTGTCTTGAAGTTGGCGGTCAGTTGTTGGATCATAGCCTGACTGGTTAGACTGGGCTTGAGAGTCTTGCTGAGTTGAAGGTGCCTGAGATGGGGCTTGTTGACTAGGAGCTGCTTGTTCTTGTCTTGATTCAGGTGCTGGTTTCGCTTGTGACTGATCTGCCGTTGTAGAAGACTGACCAGAAGATGCCTGAGCTTTTTCAGATGAAGCTGAGCTTGAAGATTTTTGTGTCTTGCTTTCTTTGCTAGAAGAAGCTGCTTTAGAACTTGATGATTGACTTGTCTTTGCAGAGCTACTGGTTTGAGTGGATTCGTTTTTATTTCCACAAGCTCCTAGTAGCAAGGTAGAAGCCAATACAGTCGCTGCCATCAATTTGATATAGGTTTTCTTTTTCATTTTTCTACTCCTTTGTAACATTTTTGAAATGTTAGGAAATCTTTTTGTAATATAATTGTAACATTGAGCCTTGAATCTGTCAACTATTTAGAGAAACTATTTTAAAAAATTTCTCTCTACTATTTCTATTCGTAATAAAACAGAAAAATAGAAAATTTTTTAGATAAGAGTCCTATTTTTACATCACCTTTGTGTAATCGCTTGCATTGTGTTAGACAAAGGAATATAATAACATTGAAATAGAATATAGGAGGTATGCTCTTATGCTAAATAAGTATTACAAGTATCTTCCTTGGTTGATTTTGGGAACAATTGGCTCTTATCAATCA